>JBDQII010000234.1:0-8045 GCA_040264395.1 Verrucomicrobiota bacterium | reverse complement strand
CGAATGTGGGTCGAAGCTGGCCATCCTGGTCCGAGCGATGAAAAGCCCGAAGACGATCCGCTGACCCACTGGGCCTTTCTACCCCCGGACGAACCAGAGCTGAACCATCCTGCAGGAAATCCCATCGACGCCTTACTCGCCCAACATCATGAGGAAAACAACCTGAATCCACAACCAGCCGCAGAACCGCGATTGTTGATGCGGCGATTATTCCTCGATTTGGTTGGACTCCCTCCAGAGCCTGAACAGATTGAAGATTTTCTGAATGCACCCGAGGCACCCGGATACAGCCGAATAGTGGATCAACTTCTTGCCTCTCCACACCATGCCGAAAGATGGGGAAGGCACTGGATGGATGTCTGGAGATACAGTGACTGGTTTGGGCTCGGGACACAATTGAGGTATAGCCAGAAACACATCTGGCATTGGCGTGACTGGATTCTGGAATCACTCAACGAAGACAAGGGTTATGATCAGATGATTTTGGAAATGCTTGCTGCTGATGAGTTATATCCCACAGACCAGAACCGGCTTCGTGCGACTGGGTTTCTGGCGCGCAATTATTTCCTTTTCAACAGAACAACGTGGTTGGACAAGACCATTGAGCATACCTCAAAGGCATTCCTTGGGTTGACCATGCAGTGCAGCAAATGTCACGATCACAAATACGATCCGATTTCCGCCAGAGATTACTATCAATTCAGAGCCATCCTGGAGCCTCATCAAATCCGAACAGACGCCCTTCCGGGAGAATCCGATTTGAACAAAAACGGATTACCAAGAGTCTTTGACATGCATCCTGACGCCCCGACTTATGTGCACGTAAGAGGAAATGAAAAGCAGCGGGACATTTCAGAAAAGATGCACCCCGCTCCTCCTGCTTTTTTAAGGCATGTTCCTTTTAAAATCACCCCCATCAAGTTGCCGGCAACAGCATACCGACCGGAAATCCAGACTCATGTCAAAGACACGCTCTTGAAAGAAGCCCAGACACACATCGATGCCCTGGAAGCAGTATTGAAAAAAGACTCAAGCGATGGTGACGCATCCCACTCCAAAAGTGAGACCGGAGATACACTAGAGCATGAATGGATGGCCGCCAAACTGCGCCCCGCCATGATCACCGCTAAATTTGAGGCTATCCGGAATAAGGCAATGGCACCCGACTCAGTCCAACAGCAAGCATTGGACGAAAAAGCAGCAAAAACCGAATACGAATATGAGCTGACCCGATTCGATTGGAAAATCAGCAAAGCCAGGCAAGCCATTGAAGCAGGAAATGAAGGCAGCAAAGAAGCTTTGGAACAGACACTCGATCAGATCCAGGAAAAGCGAACTCAACACATTAAGAGCCATCTGGAAAACCCTCTTCAATACACCCCACTGCGCGCATCCATCAAGGCTTTGGAATCTCCAGCGGAAACCGAAAAAGAACGCTTCTTACCCTACCCCAAAACAAGCACGGGAAGGCGGACTGCTCTGGCAATGTGGATCACGCATCCTGACCACCCACTCACAGCTCGTGTCGCAGTGAATCACATTTGGATGCGACATTTCGGGGCACCATTGGTAGACCCCGTCACAGATTTCGGACGTCAAACCAGCCCGCCAAAACTCCTGGATTTGCTGGATTATCTTGCTATCACCCTCATTGAGAATGATTGGAAGATGAAGCCAATTCACAGGCTGATCGTAACGAGTCAGGCCTACAAAAGATCCAGCTCAGAATCGAACGCCTCGGCAGACAATCTTATGATTGACCCGCATAACGAACTCATATGGAGACAGAACTCAATTCGCATGGAGTCACAGATTCTCAGAGACAGCATCCTTCAATTGTCAAATCAGCTCCACACACAAATGGGCGGACCGACGATTGACCCGCAAGGGAATCCCAACATGCATCGCCGAAGCCTTTATTTCAAGCACTCGCGGGACGATCAGCATCGCTTTCTGAACCTATTTGATGATGCGTCTATATTGGCATGTTACCGAAGGTCCGAAAGCGTCATCCCACAACAAGCTCTGGCGCTCGCCAACAGCAGTCTTTCCATGGATGCATCCACTCGAATTACAGAGGCATTAACTTTAAAAACCGGCATTGGCGAAGACAATCACGAAGCTTTTGTCGAGCTAGCGTTTGAAACCATATTGGGATGGACACCTACGCCGGAAGAAATGAATACATGCCTGGACAGTATCACAAACTGGCAACAGGAAAACGAATCGAACTCAAATATCAACACGCAATCACCTCGCGCAAGTCTGATTCATGTTCTGCTCAACCACAATGATTTCACCACCATTCGTTAATCATGAAAAGCCCCGGCTCCTGGCATTTGCACAACGATAATCAAATCGCGATGAACCGTCGCTCCTTTCTGAACCGAAGCGCCTTGGGGTTCGGAAGTATCGCGTTGCAATCACTCCTTCACCAAGAGGCCATGGCGGTTCCTGGTCCGGGATTTGGCCAACATCATCGTCCAGCAAAAGCCAAAAATGTGATTTGGCTGTTCATGCGCGGGGGAGTCAGTCACATGGAGAGTTTTGATCCCAAACCTGCTCTCAACCAGTATCAGGGCAAGAGCATTGGAGAAACACCCTTCAGCCGAGTTCAATCTCCCGAGCTGCTCAAGAAGGTGCGTGTCGTCGTGATCAATGATGCCAACGGACAACAACGGAACAAGATCTACCCACTGCAGACCTCTTTCAAACCATATGGGCAAAGTGGCATGCAGGTAAGTGATTGGTTCCCTCATATCGGATCATGCGCGGATGACATCGCGGTGTTGCGATCCATGTGGACCACCGATGACAATCATGGAGCTCAGGTTCAGTTTCACTCGGGACGTCATATGCTTGATGGCCGTTTTCCTACCATCGGTGCGTGGATCACTTACGGACTGGGGTCTCTCAACGAAAACCTGCCCCAGTTTGTCACTATTGGGCCCCGTTTTTTTGATAAAAGAGACGGTCACTACCTGGGGCCCGCCTACGATGCTGTGCCACTCAAGATCGATCCCAAAGCCCCTCTTGATTTTGCAAAACCAGAACGTTCCGTCAGTATGAAAAGACAAAGATCCGCATTTAATTTGGTAAACAAATTAAATCAGATGCGTTCCAAGGTGTTCCCAAACGATGACAAACTGGAAGCCCGCATTCAATCCTATGAACTTGCTTACCGAATGCAGTCATCCGTTCCGAATCTTTTGGATCTTGATCAGGAACCTGACTATGTCAGAAAAATGTATGGCATGGATCAAGACGTGACTAGTCCCTTTGGAAAACAATTACTGGCAGCCAGGCGCATGGTGGAAAAGGGGGTTCGCTTCATCCAGATCATGCATGGAGACGGTGCAGCCGGAGCCTGGGATGCTCACAGCGGTCTCAAGAAGAATCATGAGAAGCTTTCGGCTCAGGTCGACAAACCGATTGCCGGACTCTTGAAAGACCTCAAGCAGCGTGGCCTTCTGAACGAAACTATCGTTGTTTTTGCAACCGAGTTCGGACGCACACCGGGTTCGCAGAGCAATGACGGTCGCGATCATCATCCTTACGGATTTTCAGTGTGGATGGCAGGTGGAGGCATACAGGGAGGACTCACTCATGGTGCGACCGATGAATTGGGTTTTCATGCCATCGAACATCCTCATTATGTAACCGATGTGCATGCCACCCTTCTCCATCAACTGGGACTGGATGCACATCGAATGGAAGTGCCCGGACATAAGCGTCTCGAAGAAGATTTTGGACATGTCATCAAGGAAATCCTGACTTAGAAAACCGATTCATCCATGAGAAGCCGAATCGAACTCATTGCAGGAAAGGTTCAAATTGAAAACTTGCTCGCGACAGTGGGGGATCAACCCGACGTCATGCTATTGCATTCGTCACTTCAGGGGCACCCCGATGCCCGGTTTTCATTCCTTACGGCTTTTCCGATGGTCACCCTTCGAGCATTTGGGGCCGATTGCCATCTACATTATCCGACGGTTCAAAAAAGCCACACAGTTTACGGAAACCCCTGGTCTGTGATGGATCAGCTCATGCACCCATTTGAAGTGATGGAGGAGCTTGACTCTCCTTTTCCGTTGGGTGGCTGTTTTGGTTATTGGGGTTATGACTTGAAACATTTTGTTGAGCCCAGCCTTGAAAGAAGGGCAGTCAGATCAAGCGTATTACCCGATGCCTATGTAGGCCTCTTTGCGAGTCTGGTAGCTGTTGACCATTGGGATAACAAAACGTGGATTGTGGCCACCGGTTTTCATCCGGATGGCACATGGTCCCATGCCGAGGCGACCAGACAGGTCGATCAGTGGAAACAGCTCTTGGAATCGAGCAGTAACATCAAACTCCCCGATTTGCCTCACCCGAGCGGAAACCCCAACTTTTCATGGGCCAGCTATCCAGATCGGAATGCTTATGTTCGATCGGTACAAAGAGCACAGAAACTCATTGGTCAAGGGGACATTTATCAAGTCAATCTAGCGAGAGAACTGAGCACGCGTAACGAGAGTTCCGCTTTAACCGCCTACAGACAGCTGCAAAACATGTCCCCTGCTCCTTTTTCAGGATTCATTAATGAGGGAGGATTTCAAATCTTGAGTGCTTCGCCAGAGTCTTTCCTGAAACTGGACGGCAATCATATACAAACCCGGCCCATCAAAGGAACACGTCCACGCGGGCTGAATCCTCAGGCCGATGCACACCTGGCCTATGAACTACAGTCCAGTGAAAAAGAACGAGCCGAGCTGCTCATGATCACTGATCTACTGCGCAACGATCTGGGGCGTGTCTGTGAATATGGAAGCGTCACTGTGCCCGATCTCATGCAATTGGAACGCTACCCGCAGGTTCATCATTTGGTATCCACGATTGAGGGAACTCTTGCCAAAGACTGCTCACACCTGCAGGCATTGTCCCGCTGTTTCCCTGGTGGAAGCATCACGGGAGCTCCCAAATTCCGAGCCATGCAAATTATAGAGGAACTCGAACCCATGACACGTGGACCTTACACGGGCAGCATGGGATATCTTGGCTTCAACAAAACCAGCAGACTTAACATCATCATTAGAACCGCAGTAAAACAGAAAAACCACTTATCATTGCACGTTGGAGCGGGAATCGTCGCAGATTCTGTTCCTGAAGCTGAATTTCAAGAAACAGAGGACAAAGCGGCGGGATTTCTGGCAGCTTTCAAAACCTCCAACCAGCTCTCTCCATCCAAACCGCAATCGCTCTGATGAAGCTGGAAAAAACACCTATACGATCGATGACATCTCTCACAAATCCGGAGGCACTATTATCGTCAAACAAGCATCTCCAACCAGACGCTTACAAATGGTGCTGGCTAAATGGTTCCTTCATCGAATCGGCCAACGCATCCGTTTCGGTTTTTGATCGTGGCTATTTATATGGGGATGGTTTATTCGAAACGATCCGCATTCACGGGGGCAAGCTGTTCGAATGGCAAAGACATTGGGACCGATTAAAATCTGGTTGTGAAGGTTTATCCATTCGATTGGACATTGCAGAGGAAGCGTTGAAAACAAGTATCCTGGACTTGGTTCAGAAGAATCAACTCAATCAGTGTATGGCCCGCATCCAAATTTCTCGAGGCCCCGGACCAAGAGGCTACCTCCCACCTGAAAACGCGCAGTCAACATGGGTCATTACATTACATTCAGCCCCCGAACTTCCCCTCAACCAACCTCAGTCATGGAGGGTCATTCTTTCCAGAATGAGAATGCCCTCGCATTGGGAATGTGCACAGTGGAAAACGAGCAATAAATTGTTCCAGACTTTTGTCAAACAGGAGGCAAAAGAAGCTCATGCAGATGATGCCATCATCTTGAATGAATCCGGCCATATCACCGAACTAAGTTGTGCTAACTTGTTCTTTGTGATGAATGACTGTTTACTTACCCCGCCTTTGGGCAGTGGAATTTTACCCGGCACCACACGCGCCCTGATTCTGGATATTTCAGCGCAAGCGGGTATTGATTGCAAGGAGGCGGTTTGCGATATGGAAACCCTTCACCACGCAAGATCCGCCTTTGCGACGTTAACAACATTTGGAATGATTCATATCGACCGCATTCAGGGCCAGAGGTTTGATTTGCATCCATTGGAACAAACCATTTACAAAGCTTACCTGAAGCAATTGAATGCGGCACATTGATTCTTTGTAACAAAATGACGACTCAAGTTACTCAATGAAAAAACCACTCTTTATCATTACCGTGCTTTTGACGTTGGCAATCAACCTGCAAGCCGACAAACCAAACATCATTCTGGTCTTCATCGACGACATGGGCTGGGGGGATTTTTCCTGCTTCGGAAATCAAGCAGCTTCAACACCCCATGTGGATGAACTGGCAAAAGAGGGTATTCGTTTTGAGCAGTTCTACGTGAATTCACCCATTTGTTCCCCTTCCAGAACAGCTGTCTCAACAGGCCAGTATCCACAAAGGTGGAAAATCACATCTTACCTTGCGCACCGCAAAATGAATACTGAACGCGGAATGGCTCAGTGGCTTGACCCAAAAGCACCGATGCTGGCACGGTCCCTCAAGCACGCAGGTTATGCCACGGGTCATTTTGGTAAATGGCACATGGGAGGGCAACGCGATGTCAATGAGGCGCCCTACATCACGGAGTATGGATTTGATAGCTCGCTGACCAATTTTGAAGGCATGGGCCCTAAACTTCTGCCTCTGACACTGAAACCCAAACAACAGAAGCCAGCGCGCATCTGGGATAAGGCGGAAGCATTGGGTGCAGGGTTCAGATGGATGTTGCGCTCCGAAATCACAAGCGGATTCATTGACGAAGCCATTCCATTCATGAAACGGGCTTCTGAAAACAATCAACCTTTTTACATCAATCTTTGGCCGGATGACGTGCATTCACCTTTCTGGCCTCCCGTGGAAAAATGGGGAAATGGTAAGCGGGAACTCTACTTGTCGGTCCTTCAAGAAATGGATCAACAACTCGGCAGGCTTTTTAACTTTGTCAGAGAGAGTCCAAAGCTTCAAAAAAACACCCTGATTCTTGTATGCTCAGACAATGGGCCTGAAAAAGGAGCCGGTGTTGCAGGCCCTTTCAAGGGCTTTAAAACCCATCTTTATGAAGGTGGAATCCGATCATCACTCGTCGCATGGGGGCCTGAAATCATTACAAAAAAAAATACGGTCAATCGTGAATCTGTTTTTTCGGCTATCGATCTGGTCCCTACACTACTCGACCTCGCGGGCGCAGAGCATCCTCAAGGCGTCCGGTTTGATGGGGAATCCTTGCCACACGTTTTGACTGCAACATCGACCGCATCAAGAAAGAAACCCATTTTTTTCAGGCGTCCTCCTGACAGAGATTCGTTTTATGGAATCAAAGATCTGCCCGACTTGGCAGTGCGACATGGAAAGTGGAAACTGTTATGTGAATATGACGGAAGTCACCCCGAACTCTACGACATGCAAACGGACCGTGGAGAGACGATTAATGTCGCGAGCAATCACCCCCAGACCGTGAAAAGTTTAAGACGAGCCCTCATCTCCTGGCATCAATCCATGCCGCCAGATAATGGTTAGACAATCTGTGTTTGCTGCATGTGAGCATCCAGACAGAACTCCAGCGTCAGAGCATCAAGGTCAGGACCCTTCCAAGTCGACATTTCTCCGCATGGTCAACATGAGCAATCCGGAGACGATCAGAGACCCCGCAAGATATATCCACCCCAGCGTAAAACTACCTGTTAAATTTTTCAGGTAACCCGTAATATAGGGTCCCACGAAACCTCCTATATTGCCGAATGAGTTGATCATGCCTATTGCGCCAGCAGCGGCAGGCCCGGATAGAACAGTCGTGGGATAACACAACCAGCCACCCCACGGGGCATAAATACCAATGGCTGTGACGCACCGAAATAAAAACGCCCATATCGGGTGGCTTGACATGGTGCCACAAAGAAGACCGACGGCTGCAATGAAGGTCCCGATGGCACCATGCCATCGCTTTTCACCTGTCACCGAAGACCGGTGACCAAT
>JBDQII010000233.1:0-8115 GCA_040264395.1 Verrucomicrobiota bacterium | reverse complement strand
CGTTTGGACAAATCTGCCAATGGAATTTGGTTGTTGGATGGCGACATACTGACAGAAACCCAAAAGGATTTTAACCTGGATTTCCTCGAAACTATTTCTCATCCGAGAACAAGCAATTGGGTGGACGCCGGTGATGCTCAATATGCGCAGTTTGGCCTGAACACATCGGGAGATGGCCTTCAATTGACCGTTCATTTTGAGCGGGGTGCAAGCTCTGTGAGTAAACGTATTCTCTTTGGCAGGCAGAGTCCTCGATCTGCGATTTATGCGGGTGTTGACCTTGAAACTGGGCCCGTCATCTGCGAAGTTTCGAATGCGTTGAGCTACAGCATACGCCACATACTTTCATGGAAAAAAGCAGTCGATCGAAAATGAACGCAAATATTCCCTTTCAGAAGGGAATGATTCAGCGGTGGCTGCGATTTGGTATCAAGTGGGGGACACTGCTGATTGTGCTCTTTGCCATTCTTCTTTGTGGATCGTTATGGTACTTGGGTCAGCAAGGATTGCCTGATTTTGCCAAGGTTAGAATTCTCCAGAATCTGCGAACAAAAGGACTTGAACTTGATTTTGCCAGCATGCGATGGACCCCTGCGGATGGAATACTCGTTGAGGAAGTGATTTTGGTTGCACCAAAAGATCCCAACGAACCTTCCTTTTCAGCGGAAGCTGTTCAAGTAAGATTAAGCCCCCTTCAATGGTTCTCCCAGGAAATCAATATTGAAGAAGCCATTATTCGTGGTGGCCGAGTCACCATGCCTATCGATTCCGAGCTTGCAGGGGTTGAGGAATTTGAAGCGGTTGGTATTGCCACCAAGATAAAGTTACATTCCAAGCATTGGTGGGAACTTGAATTTTTAAACGCAGAAATGCTCGGGCTGCAGATAGCATTTTCGGGAAACGTCACCAACGCCTACGCTTTTTCGGAATGGAGTAAGGGGCAGGGTGCTGCTGATACCCCAATGAAATTTGGGCGCGTGCTTAAACAAATTGTGGAGACCAAAGAGCGCCTTCAATTCAGCATACCTCCGGAGATTCAAGTGCATGTCGAGCTCGATGCAAAAAATCCCGAAAAATCGACGGCTCAAGTTAGTATTGAATCAGATGTGATAACCACTGAATTTGGCGAAATTCAAGGAGCCGTATTAACAGCTGAAATTCCAGCACGTGATGACGAAAAGGGTTTTTGGAATGTGGAATGGAATCTCTCATGGGATGCTGCGACGTTGATTCAAGGCATTCAAGCCAGCGCCAATTTAAATGGAGCGGTGCAGTTGGTGACACGGACCGGAGCATTAAGTAATGCTTTATTCGCTGGAACAGCTGAGTTTCAAATGCCCGATCAACTTCGACTGGACCCCATCCTCGTAACGGGTCGACTCGAAGCACCGACTCATGAGGATGCACACTGGCATGGCGAGTCAACGATTGTCACTGACAAGGTAGAGTGGTTGGAGAAGTATTCCCTCCAACTGGAGCGTTCCGAATGGAAAGCAAATTTTCAGTGGTTGCCCGGTTCTGATCTGGATTGGGACAGTGGTCTCGAAATCAACATTCAGGGATTAAACTCACCCTGGGCCTCCATTGATCAAGCTACTTTCATCACCCATTTAGCTCCGAAGAAAGAGGCTGGAGCACTCGAAGTATCTACTGAATTCTGGGCCTGGTGGGCTGCTTTGCTTCCCTACAACATCGATTTGAAAACTGAGATCAACGGAGTTGATGGTCCCTGGATCAAAGCATCTGAATTTGAGACGCAATTGCAATGGAGAGCTCCATCCTTGCATGTTCAGCGACTGAAAAGTTCCCTTTATCGTGGCAGTGTCGACCTTCAAGGGCTGCTAGATATTCCAAGTCGTGAGGCGACACTGGAAGTAATATCCGATTTCGATGCACGAGAAATTCGGCACTTGCTATCGCCCAACGGACAAAAATGGATTGATCAATATGTCTGGGTGAACCCACCTAGATTCAAAGCCACTGTGGGAGCCCGCCTGCCTGACTGGACCGATACCCAGCCTGATTGGCGCGGCGAAGTTAAGCCGACTTTGCACATCAATGGTCATTTCGACGTGGATGAAGGTGGCTTTCGCGGGGTACCTGTAGAGAAAGCTTCATCAGATATTTTCTTTGAAAACATGCTCTGGCGTTTGCCGAATCTAACCATCTACCGACCAGAGGGTATTACACGTCTGGGGTATGAATGCAACGCGAGCACTCAGGATTACGTGTGGCAGGTAGATAGTGTGGCTCAGCCCAAAGCTTTGAAACCGCTGTTGAATGCAGCTGGCCGAAAAGTTCTCTCACAATTGGAATTTGAAGACCCTGTTGAAGTCGAAGGCAAGATCTGGGGAAGATGGCATCATCTCGAGCGATCCGGGGCTGAGGCCAGGCTAAAGACCGGGCGCATGAGTTATCGCGATCAAGCCGCCCTGACAGTCGAAGCTCAGGGCAGTTATACGAATCAATACTTCAAGATTTTCAATCCTTTTGTTCAAAGAGAAGAGGGAATAGTTCAGGCAGAAGCCTTGGGTATTGATGCGGCGGAACGATTCATCACCATTACCAACGCTCTGAGCCATGTGCAGCCCATGGCTATTGCTCGAGCCATAGGGCCAGCAACTGCTCGCACTCTGGCACCTTACGACTTCAGCATGCCACCTGAAATCAAGATGAATGGTTTAATTCCTTTTGACGACATTGAGTCTGCCGACGCCTTTTTTGAAGTGGACGGCGGCCCTTTTTCCTTCTGGAAATTTCACGTTCCCACTATCAGCGGACACATTCAATGGGATCATGAAAAGCTTACAATTGGCAATGTGCAGACTCCTTTCTACGAAGGTCAATTGAAGGGCGAAATGCGTCTTCGTCTCAAAAAGAAGGGTACTACCACTTTCGAAATGGATGCTGATCTTGAAAATGTACACCTCGGACCTCTGATGAGGGATGTCGTCGCAGAGACACGAGAGTCGGAGGGAATCCTCAATGGTCAGTTAAGAGTAACCGATGCAGAGACAGGTGACTGGGGAAGTTGGCAGGGCTTCGGAAAAGTTGACCTGCGAGAGGGTCGGTTGTGGGATACGCCGCTGTTTGGGGTCTTCTCCAGACTGATGAATGCATTTTCTCCCGGACTAGGCAACAGTCGCGCTGCGCATGGTAAAGGGGATTTTACCATTACGGACAGTCTGATTGAAACGCGCGACCTGGAAATCAAGGAGCGTACGGCCCGATTGAAATACAAGGGATCGGTTGATTTTGATGGCAACCTTGATGCAAGGGTGGAAGCTGAATTACTCAGGGACGCGCCCATGCTTGGCAAAGTATTCAGCCTGGCACTCTGGCCAGTTTCCAAATTATTTGAGTATCGAGTGACCGGCAGCTTGGGCGAACCTGAAATCAAGCCACTTTACATGGTTCCCAAATATCTGCTACTTCCCTTTCAGTCGCTTAATTCCATGGATAACTGGTTATCATCCGAAGATAGTTTGATCCCAGTGCAGCGACTTTGGAAATCGAAAGAAAAATCTGAACTAATTAAGCAAGAGGAAGATAAAGGTTCAATTGAGGAGCTCGATACGAACTAGGGTTGAAAGATTCCTTGACCCTTTGCGTGGAGAGCTTAAACCAGAATCTACTCTGACGCCTGATGACACATGTCATGAACTGTTATCACAGGCTTCATCTTGGTTTCAGAATCAGGGACCATTTAATCATTGACCGAAAATTGTATGAATAAATCATCACTTACCCGACCTGTCGTTGGCTTCATTGTTGCGATAGCCTGTTTAGCTGGCGCCTCCATTGAGGCCGCATCCAAAAACCTGTTGGTTGTTACCGTAACTAAAGGGTTCCGTCATTCTTCCATACCCACCGCTGAATCGGTGCTGGGAACCCTGGCTGATCACTCCAAAGAATTTAATGTGGATTATGCGCGTAACGATGAGGAACTTTCGGAAAAAATGAATCCAGAAGCCCTCAAGCAGTATGACGGCGTCATTTTTGCCAATACGACGGGTGATTTGCCCATCCCCAATCGCGAGTATTTCTTGGAATGGCTTCAAAGCGGCAAAGCCTTCATTGGCATGCATTCTGCCTCAGATACATTTCATGGATTCCCCAAGTTTGTCGGCATGATTGGTGGCGAGTTCCAGACTCATGGCGCACAAGCGACAGTGATTGCTCGGGTTGAAGATGGTCATCATCCTGCCTGTCAGCACTATGGGGAAAACTTTAAAGTGCATGACGAGATTTATATTCTCAAAAACTTCCATCGCGATCGCGTCCACGGTCTTTTAAGCCAGGACAGCCACCCAAATACCACCGCACCCGGAGATTATCCCATCGCATGGTGTAGCGAGTATGGCAAAGGCAAGGTTTTCTACACTTCCCTTGGGCATCGCGAAGATATCTGGACCAGTGATCACTACCAGAAACACATCCTTGGAGGAATCCACTGGGCGCTTGGCCTTGCCAAAGGTGATGGCAAACCCATTAACAACCGCTACGAAGTGAGTGCTGAAGAACGTGCAGCCGGCTTCAAACCTTTGTTCAACGGCATTAATCTCGATGGGTGGAAGCTCCGCCAAAAAGACGGTGCCAAGAGTTGGAATGTGCAGAATGGCATGATGGTCAACACAGTAGCTAAAGGTGAGCATGGTACCGATATTGTAACCAATGATAAATTCTGGAACTTCACCGTGCGCTATGAATACCTGATTCCCAAAGGCAGTAATAGTGGTTTTTATCTCAGAGGACGCCATGAAATCCAAATCCTCGATGACTACGGTAAAAAACCTGCGATGGGTGGAAATGGCGCCATATACAGCCTGAAGCCTGTTTCACTTCAAGCTTCCCGGCGTGCAGGTGAATGGCAGGAAGTAGAGGCTACCATCAAGGGTAATCGAATAAGTGTGACTCTCAATGGCGTCCAAATACACAGCGACGTAGAAGTAAACAAGGCTACTGGCAGTGAGTTGGATGCCAACGTTGATCAGCCCGGCTCACTATTCGTTCAGGGAGACCATGGCGCTGTTGCTTTGCGCAACATTCGCATCAAAGTACTGGATTAAACACCAGCCTTGACTCAGAGTGATTAAGTGACAATTTTACCGTAATTACTCAATTGAATGAGCGCCCACAAGGGCAAAGATTTATGACAGATCAGACAGAAAAAATTGACTTAAATCGCCGCGACTTCCTCAAGGGAGGTTCCATGGCTGGCATGATGGCCATGATGGCCAGCGGCGCTACCGCCTTCAAACCTGCAGATGCAAATGCGCAGTCAAGCAAGCCTCCCATTGGCCCTCCCGTAAAATTTGGCGTGATAGGGTGTGGTTACCACGGTCGCGACATTGTTGGCACTTTGGCTGTGTTGCCCAATGCACCCGTTGTTGCCATCTGTGATCATTACGGCGCTTTCCTGCGCCGCACTGGCCGTTCTGCTCCTGAGGCAACCAAGTATGAAAATTACAAGGACTTGCTTGCCGATGAAAATGTCGAAGCGGTGGTCGTGGCTACCCCAAGTCATCAGCATAAAGACATCGTCATTGATGCATTGAAGGCTGGTAAACATGTCTATTGCGAAGCACCCATTGCTTCCTCTATTGAAGATGCCCGAGCCATTGCCCTGGCTGCGAAGAATTCGCCCAAACAGTATTTTCAGGCTGGACTTCAATACAGAAGCGATCCCCAACGCCATTTCCTAGTGGACTACGTTCGAACCGGAGCATGGGGACATTCTATTTTTGCCCGTGCTCAGTGGCATAAAAAGACCAGTTGGAAGCGTGCTGCTCCCAGCAATGAACGTGAGCGTGAGATCAATTGGCGTTTAAATAACGAAACGTCGTGTGGTATTGCAGGTGAAATCGGTATTCATTTGTTGGATGCCAATAACTGGTTCCTCTCAGGTCGACCTTCGGCTGTTTCAGGATTTGGATCCAACCTTCTATGGAGGGATGGACGCGATGTTCCCGATACGGCTCAAGTCACTCTGGAATACCCCGATGGTGTTCAATCCTACGTTGACATCACACTTTGTAATAGCTTCGATTCCGAATACGAGATGTATCACGGTACGGATTCGGCATTAATGGTTCGTGGTTCTCAAGCCTGGATGTTCAAGGAAGCTGACGCTCCCATGCTCGGTTGGGAAGTTTATGCCAAAAAGGATACTTTCCACAAGGAGGTTGGAATCTATTTGGTAGCGAATGCGACCAAATTAACCACCGTGACTGGTTCCGGTGAAGAAGCTGCAAAGGCGAGCCCCTTCACCGACACTCCTTTGTGGTATGCATTGGAAGCATTTGTGCATAATGCATATGTCCACCAGTCGGGTGTGGAAGATTTTATTGCAAGTTTCGGTGATACTGACGATGAAATTTTAGGTGAATATCTTGCTGAGCTTGAAGGGTCCAAGAAACCAGCAGCTGGATATCAGCTTGGATTCGAGGCTAACGTGATCGCTGTGAAAGCACACGAAGCGACCATGAAAAATAAGCGTATCGAACTGGAAGACAGCTTGTTTGACCTCGGATAATTTTAAACCCAATTGAAGAAGTATATGATACATAAATTAAAAGGACTTATCTGGAATAGTGGTTTGGCAGCAATGCTGTTGACCGCATCTGTCTCGGCTGAAACCGTCAAATATCGAGGTATGTTCAAAGGCAGCTCGATGAAAATTGATGGAACTTCCACCGTGCACGACTGGACCGTGGAAAGCAAATTGATCTCCGGTAACATGGAGCTTGAAGGGGGATTCCCTTCTGATCTTTCGCTGGAAGCGGTTCCAGCATTGTCAGTGACCCCCAAGGTGAATGTCAAAGTTGCAGCCCGATCCATGAAGAGTGGAAAGCCTACCATGGATCAAGTCATGTTGACCGCCATGAAAGCGGATGACCACCCTTGGATTACTTATAAGCTCACTGAAATGACTCCCTCCAAGGGGGAGCGTAAAATCGGAGATGCTTTGAAATACGATACCAAAGGTGAATTGACAGTTTCCGGTGTGAAAAAGGAAATTTCAATGCCAGTGAATATTTCACCAACGGACAAGGGATTGAAAGTTGCAGGCAAAGTCATTATCAAGATGTCTGATCATGGCATCAAGGCACCTGCTCCCAAGATTGCGCTTGGTTTGATCACAACCGGCGACGAAGTTTCGTTGTCTTTTGAATGGTTTACCCAGAAAAGGTAAACGAGCTTCTGAATGATAATCAACCGAAAGGCCTTCCCACATGGGAAGGCCTTTTTTATCGCCGCAATTTGCGGTCGTAAAATTGTACTCCCTTGGGTGGTCGCACGGGTAGTACTAAGCCTCCTGATGCATCCAACTCCTGAAACAATTGGCTTCGCATGCTCAGAATCTGCTCTTGGTATGTAGGAATGTTGATCAAGTTGACTCGTTCATTTGGATCGGTCTCAAGGTCATAGAATCCATTGCGATCCCACACTCCGTGGTAATAGATGTATTTGTAGCGATCTCCTCTTATGGCCAGTGTGGTAGGTGTTGCCGGGAAGTTCCATTCCCAGTGGTATTCATACAATATGTGGTCCCGCCATGGAATGGTCTCACCCCTTAACCAGGGGAGGGCGGATTGACCATCTAAATTCATACTTTTTCGGATATTGATATTTGCTGCTTCCAGGAGGGTAGGTGCAAGGTCCATGTTAAGCATCATGGCATCAATTTTTGAACCTGGTTTGATCAGCCCGGGCGCCATGGCAAGCATGGGAATGCGGATCGATTCTTCAAAAGCATCGCGTTTGTCATAGAACCCATGCTCGCCAAGAGCAAACCCGTTGTCACCCAGGTAAACGACGATGGTGTTTTCCATGAGTTTACTGGAGTCGAGGTAATCCAACACGCGGCCAATGTTTTCATCCAATCCATGCACTGTTTCGCAGTAGCGATGGTAAAGGTCATCGAAAGAAGGTACTGGGTCTTTGTCAAGTGGCCCGGTTTCCATGTGGTCGATTCCATGGATGCCATACCGTCGCTCCCGAATCCAGTTGGATTGAGTTTGGTAATTGCTTTCGGTATTGGCCATGGTCATTGGGTAATCAATGGCCTTGTCTTCATAACGTCCGTGGTGGCGTGGCGCTGGTTGAAAAGGG
>JBDQII010000232.1:0-8155 GCA_040264395.1 Verrucomicrobiota bacterium | reverse complement strand
GCTTTGTTCAGCAGGGCGATATTGTTATTTGGATTTTTGTCAAGAGCTTCCGTCAAAGTCTCCACCGCATTCTCAAACTCTCCGGCACGCATTTGTGAAACTGCTTTGGTTTGCCGCGCATTGACGGAATCTGAATTCAAGTTCAAGTGAGTATCACACATCGATGCAGCCTCTTGATATCTTTCGGTAAACAAATACACTTGAGCCAAGGTTTCGATAATGGGCTCCGATTTAGGGAAATCCTCACGAGCTTTCAGAAGTAATCCCTCTGCAAGTTCAAATTCCTTGGCACCCAGCGCGTCCTCCTTGTTTGCGTAATATTTATTGCCCACGCCATAATGTGCGAGGGCTGTCAATCGAGTCACTTCGGCTTGTTGGGATTCGTCCAGATCATTACCGGATTGCTCAAGTTGTTTCAAAGTTTCCAGTAACTCGACAGGTGAACCTAGATTTAGCAAAGCTTGTGAGTTTGCCAACCAAAAATCTGTATTGGTAGGGTCCAATTCAATACCTCTCCTGAACCTCAGCGCCGCTTGACGAAAGTTACCTCCAGAGAAAAACTGGATTCCCATTTCATTTTGAAAACGAGCCACGTCCATTACTCCATTTGCCTTGAGAATCTGATCGATGGACCTGAATTTACCCAGCATCTGGTTCCATTCCTGATCATCAATGATCCCGACAACGGGTTGCTGCTTGGATAGCAGCTCGTTTGCTTCGAGATTGAAATCCGCAGAGGAAATTTCGTTGGAGTATTGTTTGGCAGCATTAAATGCGGCTTTTGCGTCATCCAATCGCCCCATACGCTGCAACTTGACGCCCCAGTTGTTTCTTTCCATGGCAACCATTCCTCCTATGGCGACACACAGCGGCACATCCGATGCAATACCGTCAAGGAGAACCTTGAATTCGGTATCGAAGGATGCCCAATAAGATTGCATTTTATTGGCATCCTCCTCCGAGAGTGAGGGTGGATAGGGGCTTTTATCTTGCTGTTTGTAAGCCTGTAACTCCATGATCAAGCCATGATTCCTCGGGAATAAATATTCAAAGTAAATCCCAAAACTCGATTGCATGTAATAGACCGGGGACTGCTTGATGACGGCTGCAACCAGGTTCAAAACAGAGCCTAAACTGATCCTTGATGGAATATTCTCAGCCCCCAGTGTTTCTTCCCAATCGTTCTTGATATTTTCACGGGCAATTTTCTGATAAAAGCCTGTCGACAATCCGGACGTATCGATGACGGTATAGTTGGATTTTTCATGATCAGGCGACGTTTCCAATGCAAATTTAATCATCATCGATCTGAACGGATCATCGACGATCAAAAGTGATTTTTCTTTGGGCAAAGGGTCAATCACCTTGCGAGCGTAACTTGACAATACATCTCCGTTTGTCAGCTGAATCGAACTCCAGTTTTTCGCCAGCAAACCAGCAGGCACACCAATAGCAGCCAACAAAACAAGCCCTTTACATGTCACGTTGATAAAGTTTTCACTTCCTGAGGAACGTTGCTGTCTTGATTTTCTTCGGGAAGGAGCTCCACTGAAGATAAGTAAGGCGTATCCTGAATAATATCCTACTGCTAATGCCCCCAGGAAATAAAAGGAAAGGAAAGGCAAGCCCAGACCGCGCACTCGAGGACTGAATGGAGGATCGAAAGCTACCCAGATGCAGGCAGCCAAAAAGACCATGTGAATGAGCTTGAACATGAAATTAGTGAGCATGGCTCCCGCAGCGCTCGTATCACCAAAGGTCGAGGGCCACCGAAACCCAATGGCAACAACAGGAATAATGGACGTCAGAGACAGTATCAGCACCACACTGCGCTTGAATCCCGTCAGAACTACTTTCTGATTCCCAAGTTGTAACTTTAAATAATCCCAAATACCTCCTGAGTCAGGATACTGACCGGAAAGCAATACTGGCAGCAGCAGGTACAAACCCAACCCCAGCAACCCAAGAAAAGTTGACTTGAGTAAAAATCGCCCCTGAAAAAACGCAATTCCCTTTATCCATATCACAGCTCCCAGAAAAAGAGGGAAATAGGCAATCATCGCCCAATTATTGGTAATGGAAACGCCATACAAAAACGCAAAGCGAGTCATCCACTTCTCATTTTCCCCAACCCGATATTCCAGCAAACAACGAATGAGGTAAGCAAACATCAGCAGATCAATCATTTCACCTGTCGCTGATGTAGCATGCTCCCAGAAACTGAGCTGCAAGCCACATATCAACACGGCAAATATAGGAGGTATCCACGCTAAAGGTGAACTAAGCAGCGAAAAATCACTTTGCTCTCGAACACGTTGATCGCGTGTTCTGTCATGCGGCAGCAGGGAAACTGCTTTAGCCAGATTAAACAGGGTCAACGCAGCCAGAATAACGGTCAACACATTCATTGCAAAGGGCTGTGAGCTGATGGAAAGAAAACTAATCGGCAAGGTCAACAAATAGAATACGGGTGCCTGAATACTTGGAGACCAATCCCAACCTGTTACTTTCCCTATGACAGGCAGGCTGGAGGTCGTCACAGATTGACTCATGGTTAACAGGAAAAATACCAATGCTACTCCCCCAATAATCCAAGGCAGTTTCCTTTGTACAAAATTCATCGGTGTTGATTCAGTCTGGTCCATAATGCTAATAGCATTAAGAAGAACCCATGTGATTCATCTTGGCAAGGCTATCTTCAGTCTAAAAATATTGATTTTACTGACTTTTCAGTTGCGGAAATGCAGCGTCAATCATGGAATTACAGATCCCGCAAGCCCCCACATGTAAGCTTCAATAAGCTCTCCCAGAGCATCACTGTATCCTCCCTCGAGAACACTGAAAGCAGGTATACCTGAACCCGAAATTTGCTTTCCTATCCATTCAAAGTCTTCCTTCTTCAATAGCTCTTGAGCAATGGGATCGTCAGCAAACGCATCAAATCCGGCAGAAACGCCCAACAAATCCGGTTTAAATGCTTTGATATCCTCCAGGGCCTGCATGAAGCCCTTTCTGTATTCAAAAGGAGGAGTGTATGGTTTTTGCGGGTAATTGCGGCAGTTCGGTGGGCGATGATGCAATCCAGTACCTGGATAACAGGGTGATTGGTGTATAGAGGCAAAAAGAACATTTTTATTTCCATGTAAAATATCTTCAGTGCCGTTGCCGTGATGTACATCAAAATCCAATACCGCCATGCGCAGGCCGTAACTTTTCATCCCATTGAGGATTGCAATGGCCATTGAGCCAAGATAGCAAAAACCCATTGCTCTTTCCCTCGTCGCATGGTGCCCCGGCGGACGCATCAGACTGAGAGCATGCCGCCCCTTGCGAGCTGATTCCATGGCGTCCACAGCCGCACCTGCAGCCCTGAGTGCATGTCTCTCTATATTTTCATACCAAGGCGTGTCTCCATCAAAATCATGATTCGATTCTCGTAAGTTTTTTATGTGCACGGCTGAATGAGCCAAACGAATGGCTTCCTCCGAAGCTGCCACGGGTAGGCGCCACTCTAAAGACAGCCTTGACTGTTTCTTAAGCCTTTTGGCAGTCATGGTGACTCGATCAGGGCGCTCAGGGTGTCCTGGTGAGGAGTAGTCTGCACAACGCTCGTCATACAACACGATCATTGATTCATCATTCATCAGGCGAATCATAGACATGTTTGCGCTGCATGACGATCTCAGATGAAATCATGCAGTTTCTGGGCAATCACGATAACTAGGACATTTTCCTGCTGGATGTTGATGCTGATTCAAGATTAAATGCACGGAAAGATGTTTTATCCGGAGACAAAACAATTCATCGATCTAGCCAAAAAGGGAAACTTAATTCCTGTTACACGAACTGTGTTGGCCGATTTTGACACCCCTTGCTCTGCCTACCAGAAATTGAGAGGACAGGGTGAATCCTTTCTGTTTGAATCTGTTGAGGGAGGAGAACACCTTGGGCGATATTCCTTCGTAGGTTGCAATCCAAGAGCTGTCATCAAACAAAAAGGAGATCAAATTGAGGTCATTCAGAATGGCAAGGTTTTAGATCATTATCAAGTGGTGGGAGCGCTGGCTTCCACCCTCAAGGAAAATGAGGTTCGTGACGGACTTGAAGCAGTTGAGAAAACTCTCAAACAGTTTCGCTATGTTCCAACGACTGAATCAAATTTCCGTTTCTCAGGTGGAGCGATTGGCTTTCTGGGGTATGAATATATTCATGATATAGAGCCTGTCGTCCCCCGCCCTGCTCACGACGAGCTAAAGACGCCAACAATGTATTTCTTGATTGCGGACCAACTACTGGTTTTCGATCGTGTTTCACAGACCATCACAGTCATCGTCAACGCTTACGTTAACAACCCTCAGAATGCGCTGGATGAATATGAAAATGCCTGCGAGGAAATTGACAGGCTCCTTTCCCTTCTGGAGCAACCATGTCAATACAAACCCGCTACCTTCCTGAAATCGCCTGAGCCTGCAGCATTTGAGTCCAATATGGAGAAAGACCGTTTTCTTGATAACGTGGAACAAGCCAAAAAATACATTACTGCGGGCGACATCATTCAGGTCGTCGGATCGCAAAGGTTTTCGGCTCCTCTCAACGCCTCACCTCTGGAAGTCTATCGTGCTGCAAGATCCATCAACCCTTCCCCTTACATGTTCCTGCTTGAGTTGGATGAATTCTCACTCGTAGGTGCCTCACCTGAAATACATGTGCGTTGTGAGGATAAACGAGTTGAAATCCGCCCCATAGCAGGCACCCGCCCACGAGGAACCACGCGACAACAGGATCTTGCTCATGAAAAAGATTTACTGGCCGACCCAAAGGAACGCGCCGAACACGTCATGCTCGTGGATTTAGCGCGAAACGATATTGGCCGTGTTTGTGATTTCAGTTCCGTCGAGGTCAAAGACCTGATGATCAT
Organism: Verrucomicrobiota bacterium; assembly: GCA_040264395.1. Classification (GTDB taxonomy): domain Bacteria; phylum Verrucomicrobiota; class Verrucomicrobiia; order Limisphaerales; family AAA164-E04; genus AAA164-E04. Next base: position 3,237 of record JBDQII010000232.1, on the reverse strand, counting down.
TGAACGCTACAGCCACGTGATGCACATCGTATCCCAGGTTGAGGGTTGCTTATCAGATGGAAAAACACCTTATGACCTGATCCGAGCCACGTTCCCTGCCGGAACCTTGAGTGGGGCTCCCAAGATTCGCGCCATGCAAATCATTTCGGAAATGGAGCAAACAACCCGTGGACCATACGGAGGCTGTGTGGGTTATTTTTCATTCAACGGAAATCTTGACTGCTGTATCACGATTCGAACGGCATTGATCAAGGATGACCGGATATACGTTCAGGCAGGAGGCGGTTGGGTCAGCGATTCTGTCCCTGAAAGCGAGTATCAGGAAACCGTCAACAAGGCCAAAGCCATGCTGAAAGCCGTTGCACTTGCCGAATCTTTCACTGAGAGATGAGATCTCACTCCGAAAGGAATGGTTGGCAAGTCGCACTGACGACGATCGTTCTTGTGATTGCAACAGGCATTGCCTATCTCCTACTCAAATCCGGCCCGGAAGTATTGCCGGATGATGAAACTCCGGTTGCAAAAATAGTGAAGGTGCGCAAGGTGAGACCTGACCGTTATCCTATTTTTATTTCGGCTTACGGAACCGTCATACCCGCGCGCAGAGTGACCATAGAACCTGAAGTCACCGGACTTGTCACCCGCCAGCATCAAAGACTGACCCCCGGCGGAAAGATCATGGAGGGAGAAGAGTTGTTCGCGATCGACCCCACCATGGCAGAACTCGCTCTCAAGGAAAGCAACGCGGCACTTATGCGTGCCGAAGTAAACCTGAAAGAAGCTCAACGAAAATCCAAACAAGCACAGAACCTTGCGAACAACGCTTTGATTCCAGATACAGATTTAATTTCCCTCCAAGCCGAAGCACTCGTGCAGGAAGCTGAAGTAGAACGATTAAGCATTGCTAAAGAACGCAATATTGAATTACTCAAACGCCATTTGATCAAGTCGCCATTCAATGCCGTTGTCCTCGAAGAAAACCTTGAGATCGGACAACGCATCAACCCCGGCTATTCAGCTGCCACTCTCATTGGTGCTGATGAATATTGGATTCAGGTGTCACTTCCGGTAGATCAGATCCGTCATATCCAACTGCCGGAAGATCCCAAACAAGGAGCCAGAACCAGTATTTTCCTCACATCAGGTGGTCGGAAGCAATTTGCTGGAAACGGCAGGGTAATCGGTCTTAGAGGCGATTTAGAGCGCGAGGGAAGGATGGCACGGTTGCTCATTTCATTCTCTCACAATGAGGTAGCCGGCGCATCCCGAAAAGCAGATCCACTGCTCATCGGAAGTTACGTGCGTGTCGATATCGAAGCAGGTGAAATCAACGATTGCCTCGCAATTCGCCAGGCATCCCTCAGATCCAACAATCGTATCTGGGTAGTGGACACTTCCAGCACCTTGCAAATCCGCGATGTTGAAATCCTGTGGAACATGGACGATATAGTGTATGTATCCAATGCGATGCAACCGGGTGAAACATTAATTGTCAGTCCACTTCGTTCTGCTGTACCAGGCACGGTTATCAACGCGCAGCCTCTGAACGAATGATGAAACAGGAAAGAGAAGCGAACACATCCGAATCCGGCTTTCAGGGTTTACTCACCTGGTTTGCCAGTAACCATGTCGCTGCCAATTTACTGATGGTAACCGTGGTTGTCACGGGGCTGATCGTTTCGCTCAATATCCGACAGGAGATCTACCCGACTTTTACTTTGGATGTGGTTGAGATTTCCATGGAGTACCGGGGCGCAAGTCCTGAGGAAGTCGAACAATCCATCATTCTTCCGATCGAATCAGAACTGCGTTCAATGGAGCTTGTACGGGAAATTACAGGCACTGCAAGCGAAGGGAGTGCCCGTATTCTGGCTGAGCTGATTCCAGGTTCAGATCGCAATCGGGGTCTTCAGGAAATTACGGCCGCGGTCCAGCGCATCAACCTTTTCCCGGAAAATGCGGAACCTCCCATCATTGCTCTGGATAACGGCCGACGTCGCGGCGTCATGTATCTTTCAATCTACGGAGATCTGGACGCCAAGGGATTGGTCGAATTTGCCAGGGAGATGGAGAACAAGTTGCTTTCACTTCCCGAAGTTTCCTTGATCGAATTAAGAGGAGTCCGAAGCCCTGAAGTCCACATTGAGGTTCCACAAGCCAGACTCAGGTCCATGGGACTCAGGTTAAATGACATTGCTGAGGCGGTCGATGATGCGGCCTTGGACGTACCTGCGGGTTCCATCAGGACAGCTGGCGGCGATTACCTGCTCAAAACCAAGGAGCGCAAGGAATTGGCTCGAGAATTTGAATCCATTCCGATCATCAGTAGAGCAGATGGCACGAAAGTTCGATTGAAAGATATTGCCATTGTTAAAGATGATTTTGAAGAATCAGAACGAGAATCCTATTTCAATGGCCGCCCATCCATCTGGCTGGCTGTCTACAGTTCGGAAACTCAATCTCCACTCACAGTCGCTCGTGCCGTTCGTCAATTCATTGAGACTGAAAAAACTCAACTGCCAGACTCGGTTGGCATCAACATTACCTTTGACCGGTCCGATGATTATGAGGAACGCATCAATATGCTTCTCACCAATGGAGCCATCGGACTTCTTCTGGTGATACTGGCATTGGGACTATTCCTTGAGCTGCGAGTTGCTTTTTGGACAACCGCAGGCATTCCGGTTTCCATTCTAGGTTCATTGTTCCTGCTTCCAGCCATGGACGCCAGCATCAACATGATTTCTCTGTTTGGATTCATTGTAACACTCGGGATTGTGGTGGATGATGCCGTCGTTGTAGGAGAAGAGATTTTCCATAGAATATCTCTGGGTAAGAGCCGCATGCAGGCAGCTGTAGAGGGAGTCCAACTGATGGCCAAACCTGTCGTATTTGCAGTGAGCACCAATATCATTGCGTTCCTTCCACTCCTCTTCGTGCCTGGGGAAACCGGGCGTTTCTTTTATGTGCTGCCTGCGGTCGTGATTGCTGTGTTTACCGTTTCCTTGATCGAATGTCTCCTCATACTGCCTGCCCACCTTGCACAGAAAAACAAAAAGTCTGGCATCAAGCTTTATCATCAATTTCATGCCTGGCAAACACGACTGCGCGTTCGCATCGATCATATGATCGACCGCTGGTACAGCCCGGTGATACACCTGGTCGTCAAGCAAAGATATTTAACCTGTGGGTTGTCGCTCGGCGCCTTCCTTATCATTCTGGGATATACTTTCAGTG
>JBDQII010000231.1:0-8175 GCA_040264395.1 Verrucomicrobiota bacterium | reverse complement strand
TTGGCTCGACCGACGATCAAGGTTTCTTCGCCGACTTTAGCGGTGATACCCTTACCGGCTGTCTCCTTGAAATCCTGTGGCTCGGTCAGGTCCAGCCCGGCTTCATTGGCAAGTTGAGCCAGAGCTTTCGCTGTCGGATGGTTGCTGTATTTTTCCGCAGATGCCGCGAGGTGCAGGAGTTCTGCAGGTTTGATTCCATCTTGAGGTGCCAGACGACTCACCGCCAGCTTACCAGTGGTCAAGGTTCCTGTTTTATCAAAAATGAAAGCGTTGATTTTCGCAGAAAGTTCGATATCAGCGACATTTTTGATCAATATGCCAAGTCGGGCAGCCGAAGAAAGAGCAGCCACCATAGCAGTCGGTGTCGCTAGAATGAAGGCACATGGACAAGCGATGATGAATACCGTGATCACTCGACTGAGATCTTGAGTAAAGGCCCATACCAAAGCCCCAACCAGCAACACCAATGGTGTGTAAAAACCCATGTACTGATCTACAATTCGCATGATGGGCAGTTTGGTCTTTTCCGCCGCCAGAATCAAATCGTGAACACGACCCAGAGTAGTGTCAGCGTCAGCACGACTTACTTTCACTTCGAGTACACCGTTAAGGTTTTGAGTTCCGGCAAACACATCATCCCCTGTACTTTTATCCACAGGCAGCGATTCTCCCGTGATATTGGCCTGATTGATCGAACCCTCCCCCATCATGATGACACCATCCGCCGCAATATTGTCACCGGGACGAATACGAATCACATCACCCACTTTAAGATCTTTCACTTCCACTTCATCCTCCTTACTTCCGTTGATACGGCGAGCCTTTGTTGGAGTAAGCTTGACGAGAGATTCAATGGACGCCCGAGCCCCTTCCGCTGTGCGCGTCTCGATGATTTCTCCGAGCAGCATGAAGAAGGCTACCAATCCAGATTCCTGATATTCGCCGCTGGCGAATGAAGCCAGCACGGCCAGAGCCACCAATTCGTTAGTACTGAGGCGCCCCTTGCGCAGATCCTTGATGGCGGTCCAAACAATAGGATATCCAAGCATCGCCGCACCAATCATGGCATTTACATCACCGACCACTTTTCCATTTTCGAAAAAGTAATGGATGATGAAGGAATTGATGACAAACAGGAGACCAACCAGGATTGGTCTCAGACGAATCTCTGTGTGCTCGTGATCGTGCCCGCATCCGTCGCAATGATCATCGTGTTGATGATCACCTTGTTTTTGACTTAAAAGTGATGTGATTTGCATGATTTTGATTCTTTTAAAATTTGTGATCCTTTGATGTTGGGATGATGAACTAAAAAATTCAGACCATTCTCAGAGCTACTCTTCCGGCTGGTCTTCACCCGTCAAGGTAGGCTCACGATTCAGTTGCAAGCGCAACTCCTGAGATGATCCCTCATCAACTCCCGGGAGCAGCCAGGTGTCCTGAGCGTTCCCCAATACGCGACCCATTCCCTCAATGATAAGTCTTTTCCTGAAAAACTCAGGATTGGCTTCAAAGTGCGGCAAGAGTTGATTGAACACTTTTGCATCCGCAACGACCCGACTTGTGATCAAATTGCTTCGGGTCAACCCCTCACTGATGATCGCCTGAGCTCTCCCCTGAGAACGCCTCAACATGGAAGAAGCATCACCTTCTGCCTCGTTGCGCATCTGACTGACACTTTGCTCCGTTTGCGTCACCAATTCGAAGGCCTCTTTGACAAAGATCGGCGGGAAGGTCTGCACATCGAGAGACTGAAGCTCAATGCCGAGTTTGGCCTTCTGGATAGACTGCAAAAATCGCATGCGGACCTTTTCTTTGTATGCAAGCCGATTTCTGTAGAGCGCATCATCAGCAGAGAATTGGGCCGAAGCAAATAGAAGGGCGTTGTTCAGGGCATTTTCGAGCAAATTCTCCACCTTGAGGAAATTAAATTCAAATGAGACCGGATCACCAATGAGGTATTGGGCAATTGCTTTTGCATGAATGATATTCCCATCGGAAGTTAAAGCATAACCGTCTACCCCCGGCTGCAAGGATGACTGAGCAAAAGGCAGTTGTCCCGACACTTCCATGTCAGGACTCACAGCATACCAGCAATTGGTGGCGGAAACGTTACGCGTTTCTCCAATGGGAACGGTAACAATCTCATCAATCGGACTCGGAAAAGACCAGTGCAGACCTTGCTGAAGCACTTGGTCAGCTCCGGATCCGACAGGCTTGCCAAAACGCAGCACCACGGCGACTTCATTAGGCTCTACGGTAAAAATACCTGAACCCAAAAAGATCACTACTAATGCAACCATCAACACTTTGACGATTTTAAAACTGCTGGAGAGCGCATCCGACAGGGCACGCGTGGAGGAGTCCTCCATGGGACGTGACACTGGCACTACTGCAGGCTGCTTATCTGGAGTAGATTCAATTTTTTCCGGTAAGTCCGGTAAATCAGGTTTTTTGGGGTCAGTCATGACTCATTCACCTATAAAGTAAGTTCTGTTCAGGGCAATTGTTGCCAAATGATTTGTTACTTGATCAATCCAGCAGAATTAATTTCCGGAACTGCCACCTTGCATCGCATTGGCACCTTCTCTCAACAGATTGAAAGGTGGTGTCGAAGGATCTGCCACGATGGTCGTCTTTTCCTTGGTAGCTGCTTCAAGAGCCTCGAGGCCTAAGAGCAATTCTGCCAACTCGGGGTTTTGTTGGAACACTTTGTAATGCTCGTTAGCCTGCGCCTCTGCATCACCCTCGATCTCAATGGCTTGGGCGCGCGCTTCATTTAGAATCCGCTTGCTTTCAGCATCGGCACGGGCTCGGATTTCCATCGCCTGACGTTCACCTTCACCTTGGTAGCGCTTCACCAGACGCTGACGATCTTCTCGCATGCGCTCGAATACTTTCTGGGTATTGCTCTGGGGCAGTCCCAGTTGCTTGATACCCGCAAAAGCAACCTCAATTCCATATCCATCCTTGGCTTCAGCGCGGATGGCTGTGGCGATCTCGGTTTCGATATCGTCGAATTTCAATTCTTCTTCACGAGGCGAAATCAGATCGCTGAAAGGGTGCTGCCCGATCACACTGTTCTTGGCATCACGAACGAGGCTTTCCAGGTTCTGCTCCGCTTTCATTACATCACCATTGAAGCGCTCGAGGAAAATGGCCGGGTCACTGATTCTCCAACCAATATATACTTCAATGATAAGGGGCTTTGCATCACCAGTCGTGGTCTGTTCAAATTTGCGCTCGAAATTCTGGAGACGGTTATCGAACCGGTAGACCTTCTGAATCGGCCAGGGCATTTTGAAACGCAGGCCCGGATCAGAAATTGTTCGCGAATATTTTCCAAAGGTGGTTACCACGGCAACCTCTGATTGCCGGACCTGAAAACAAAAGAGGATCGAGGCAAATATCAACAAGAGGATGGCTCCGGTGAAAAACGATATTGGGTGTTTATTCATAAATCGAATTTGGATTAAATATTATTTGAGTTTAAGAAAAGTGGTTAACGGTCTTCGGGACGTGCGCTCAGCAGATCGTATGCGATTTTATCTTCTAAGTTCAGAATGAACGTCTCGTTCACTTCTTTAGGAACGATGACATATTTTCGAACGTTGGTCAGAGAGTTGGCCATCGTATCGAAATATTTGCGCTGCTTGAAGACATCAGGAGCAGATTGGTATGCTTTAACAAGGTCCACGAACTGTTTGGCTTTCGCTTCGGATGTCAGAACACGTTCGTATCTGGCACCTTCTGCTTGCGAGACCAGTTTGGCAGCCTCACCACGGCTTGTCGGGACTATCTCGGCTTCATAACCTTCAGCCTGCAATATCTTGGCTTTCATCTCCTGCTCGGCCCCAATGACTTCTTCGAAAGATCCTGCTACCTGAGTCGCCTTATCACCCACCGGAGGATGGATATCCTGCAAACCTACAAAGAGAATTTCAACACCCAAGCCAAGACTCTCAGCCCGATTTTGAATGTTGTTTTTCAGATCCTCGGCTGCCCGTAAACGACCTTGGGACATGATGTCGATGAGATCAACATTCACAAAATAGCGAACAACCTCACGGTAACCAATCGATTCGAGCAATTCCGCAGGATTGGAGTGGTTGTAGGTCCAGGCTTCAAAATCCTTGACCAAATACTGAACAGGAACAGCCGCAGTAAGAAAATTAACAGGAACTGCCTGATCCTGATTACTATCCTCTGACCTTACTCCTTGCTCACTGCTGGCTACCAGAAAATTGACTTCCACATCGTAGTGCGTTGCGGTCCAAAGAAGAGTGCGCCCTACACTTTTTTCGTCTTCTACTTCATAACCAACACTGAAGTTGCGGAGTTCCTTGGCTGGGTGACGTAATACTTTATCGATAGGCCAAGGTCGTTTCCAATGGAATCCGGGCTCCAGAACAGCGCCAGAGGAAAGCGGTTTTCCAAAGCGTTCCAGAATACCCAGTTCATTCGGGTCAATGATCACAAAAGTCGTGGATAACATCAACATGCCAAGCTGAAGCAAAATAATCCATGCGAGGGCTTTCTCGAGAAACTTGTAAAACCAGGTTTCCGATACCTTGAATCCGAATTGATAATCCAGTGCCTGTGCAGCAGTGCTGACAAGACCGGCGGGTTGCCCAAGCAAGCCAACCAGCCGGCTTTCATAAAGAGCACGCTCAGCTCGGGCGCCCGTGCGGGGTCGGTATAATTCCAGAATGAGGTTAACGAGTGTTTCTATGGTGGAAAGCCCGAGTAAAACCACCATGATACGCGCCAGGTAAGAATCCAGCCGTGGGAAATCAAACCAACCCGCAGCAAATGAGACAACCACGACCACACAGATCACTGAGCCAAGCAAAAGGTAAGCACCTCCCGGTCTCAGAAGTCTCAATTTATCCAATCGAGCAACCCCTGAGCTGTATTTCCCCAACATGAAGAGCACGAGAGCAAAGGCCGAAAAAGTGACCATGACTATCGCTGCTTTTGTCAAATCCGGCTCAGCAGCATCTGGCAGCCATTGCCAGAGGTAATAAGCGGCAACGGCCTGACCAATGCCGAGCAATGTCGTGAAAGTGGGAACAAAAAATCGTTCAAATTGCTCACGTGCCTTCTTGGCTAGAAAGGTATCGTCGCCAGATTCGTCGAATAGAGCGGAACGATTTCGGTCTTTGGCAATTTCTTCAAATTCCAGATGTTCCAGATGCTCCCTGTTTTCCAAACGCATTTGGAAGTAACTGATGGCAGCCACCAGAAATCCCATTCCAAGGAAGACGGCTCCAACGGCTGACGTCGCAGAGTTTGCGATCTTGCCAATAACAGCTGCCACCACGCAGGCAACCAAAAGCCCAAGCATGTTGACCAACCCATTTTTCTGTGTGTTTCGTTCCATATTTCGTTTCGATCCAAAGACCGATATCGATTTTTGTTAATTTAATTCCCGGCTATCAAAGCTGACGATGGCTAGAGCCATCAGGGCACTGAGATAACATGCTACATAAGCAAAAGAGCGTCCAACATAAGCCCAGGGCACCTTCTTGTCATTTTCGAGAGCATCAGCAATCCAAAAAAGTTGCCAGTTGGGCACCAAGGTGTAAACCACCGTTGCCCATAATTTGCGATCCAAACCTGCATTCCTCATCTGCTGGATGTCCTCAGCAAGCAAAGATTCCATTTCATTGATGTCAATTTTTTCATTTCCATTGACATCCAATCTACCAATGTTCGCGGCCAGCACCTTTTTCTGTTCATCAGTGAACGGCCCTGATTGAACCGATTGTTGAGAAGGAAAGGCAATCCAAGCTGGTTCTGCCCACCGGCCAAACATGTAATCCGACATCAAGCCCATGAGAAAAAGTAAACAGCAGATAGTCAAGGTGGGGATGATTTCAAAGCGGGTTGAACACACCAGCGCCAGACCTGCCAGAACGAGGAAAGCACATAGAATCAATAATCCAGCCGGAATTAAACGCCAATCAACATCGATATGCTCTTCAAACATCGAGCCATTTTTTTCCATATTGGTAATGATCACGAACGCAATGGTGGTGAAAACGACGACAAAAGTAACCGCATCGGAAGTAAATGTGCGATTGAGGAAGTAATTGGTAAAACCTGCTACCAAGTAGGCCAAGGCGATGGATCCGGTAAAAATGAAAAAAGCCGTCTTGTTCGCTTCTCCATAAGCGGTGAACGAAATTTTACTGGCGACAAGCGCGCTGACCAGATTGACGTAAGTCAGGACAAGCAGCGTTGAAGCGAGTCCGGTATACTTACCCAAAAGAAAAATAACCCTGCCCACGGGTTTGGATAAAACAGCGAGGGCAGTTCCAGTGCGAATTTCATTAGCCACTGAAGAGGATGCACTGATCACTGCACCAAAAAGCCCCACCAAAAGTAGTGTAGCCAACACGCTGTCCTTGACCAATTTGGGGTCATCCCCGAAGCCAAAGTAAGGAGTACTAGCCAAAAATACCGCAAAAACGGAAGAACTGGTCATCAGCAGGAGAAAAACCGGCTGACGCAAGAGCTCCATAAACGCGTTAAAAGCTATGGTTCTATATTGTCTCATCGACGCAAAGTTACTTAAGGACCGGCGAGAATAGAGAACTCCTGCCAGCTATCAAAGCACAAAATTCCGCATGTTGATCAGAAGCAGAACTTTGTTTCGATAATTAGGTAAATACATTCGAAAAGCAAATGGGCGTTTGACAGCACATAACATATGGGGACAGACCTCATATACTAACATATCTGCATCCTTATGGATCTTATGCTTCATGCGCAAAGCTCGAGCCTTCATTACCGATGGCGGTGGAACAAGGCACTTCCACGTCGTCAGCCGGATTGTCAATCGCGACTGTGTCCTCGGCGTTGAAGAGAAAGAGTTCTTCCGAAAGACGATGCGTAAGCTTGAGACATTCTCAGGAGCCAAAATTCTAACTTAATAATTGATAAACAATCACTTACACCTCTTAATAAAGGTTCCTGAAAACAGCGATCTGAACGATGGTGACCTTTGCCAGCGCATGAGCGCCCTTTACTCCAAACTCACCGTGAGTGAGTTCATAGAAAAGCTACTCAAAGCCCGTCGTGAGGATGATTTTGTCCTGGCTCAACTCCTTCGAAAAAGAATGACCTGTCGCATGCGCGATCTTTCCATGTTCATGAAGGACTTAAAACAACGGTTTTCGGAGTGTCACAATCGACGTCACGGTCGACGAGGCACTTTTTGAGAGGAACGCTATCGTGCTTTGCTCGTTGAGGGCACAGGCCGCGCTTTGTTGACCAATGCAAGCTTCATCGATCTAAATCCTGTCAGAGCCCGTATTTGCGATGACCCAAAGGATTATCGATTCTGCGGTTACAGTGAGACGGTGGGCGGCAATTTTACTGCAATAGAATGCCTTAAAACGCTCCTTTAGAGATATGACGGGACCTTGACCAGACCATAGACCGTGAATGAGTATCGAAAGCATCTGTTTGAAGTAGAGCAGTCCAAATCTTCCACGGAAAACACACTCCCCAGGACGAAAGATCCCCACCAGCAAAAGGACGGGCAAGCAACCGATGACCATCTCACATTGAATCATTGGGAGCTACAGCAATACCGTGTCCGTTATTTTACCGACGGAGTGGTCTTGGGGAGTCGTTCTTTCGTCAACCAGTTCTTTACGGAAAAGCGTATCTACTTTGGACCCAAAAGAAAATCAGGGGCACGCAGAATCAGGGGCGCTCATCTGGAAAACCTCAACACCGTGCGTGAGTTGCAAGTCAACCGCATCTCATGAGTAGGCAAATTCATTTACTTTTCTTTACTTAAACTACTTAATGAAGCGGTCGTATCCGTAGAAAGCTCACAGAGGATACTCTCGATTTCTGCTTTGAACTTTTCACTGGCTTCAGCCTTTGCTTCCACCTTTTTATGCTTGAGTTGCTTGAGGCATTTGTAAATCAATTCTCGGCGCTTTTTGGTCCAGCTCGAACTCAATCCAGCTTTGTCTTCACCCTCAATGGATTGGATTTGATCTTGCACATGGGGTCTCGCATGCGACCAGCAAATCATCCACTGATAGAACAGAAGCAAGCGATCAAAAAGCACAAAAGGAAATTGCGGGTTGCGATTAGGTCCTAAGGTTAAAACGGCACGTCCTAACCGAAGTTTTTTGACCTTCACTCTTGCCA
>JBDQII010000230.1:0-8195 GCA_040264395.1 Verrucomicrobiota bacterium | reverse complement strand
ATTTGATTATGCATTTTGCACGACAGCAAGCTGCAGCGCCAGTCGCTCCGTAATCCTCACTGGATTGCATAATCATGCGAATGGTCAATACGGGCATCAACACAGCTACCATCGATTCCACACCAAAGACTCCGTTGTCAGCCTGCCAATCTGGCTATCCAAAGCGGGATATCGAACAGCCCGCATAGGGAAATACCACGTGGCACCGGAAGAAATCTATCCGTTCGACCAACACCTTACCGGCAATCAAGGTGGTTCAAGAAATCCGGTAAGTATGGCGGAGAAATGCCAACCCTTCATCAACAAAGACAAAAACAGACCCTTTTTTCTGTATTTCTGCACCTCAGATCCCCACAGAGGTGGTGGGTATGCCAATGAACTCCCCTACAAGCCCAATCGTTTTGGAAACAATCAGACTTATGAGGGAGTTAAAGAACTTATTTACGATCCGCAAGAAGTGCTCGTCCCGGACTACCTTCCGGATTCACCGGAATGCCGTGCGGAACTGGCGCAATATTACCAGAGTGTATCAAGAATAGATCAGGGGCTTGGCAGGTTAGTACAGATCTTGAAAGAAGCCGGTCAATATGAAAACACCCTGATACTTTACCTGTCAGACAACGGCATTGCATTTCCCGGTGCCAAGACGACGCTCTATGAACCTGGCATGCGCCTGCCCTTGATTGTCCGCAGTCCGGATCAATCCAAAAGGGGTATCGCCACGAATGCCATGGTTTCATGGACAGACTTGACTCCAACCTTGTTGGAATTTGCCGGAATCGACCTTTCCAGACTTGAGCATAACAACAGTCGTGGAGAGAGAGCTCCATATGCCTTTCATGGCCGATCCTTCTTGTCCATACTCGAAAAAGAAAAAGCACCGGAATGGGATTATGTTTTTGCCTCTCATACTTTCCATGAAATCACCATGTATTATCCCATGCGTGTGATCCGAACGAGACAATTCAAATACACCCTCAATCTGGCACATCAACTCCCCTACCCCTTTGCATCAGATCTATATGAAGCTCCGACCTGGCAGGCAGCGGTCAAAGAAGGCATGGATGGTCTCTATGGGAAACGCCGCATCGGCGACTACATACAAAGACCGCGCCATGAGCTTTACAATATGGAAGCAGATCCTGCTGAAATAGAGAATCTGGCATCTAACCCTGAATTTGAACGCACCTTGAAAAATCTGCAGGATCGGCTCAGGGCTTTTCAGGAAGCAAGTAATGATCCCTGGGTAGTCAAATACAAGTATGAGTAGCCCCTGAGCCATCAGCGCACTTCACCTTGAAAACCAAGTTGTCTCAAAGCTTCATAAAGGACAATGGCCACAGAGTTTGAGAGATTCAATGATCGGGCTTCCTTGTTCATCATTGGAATACGCAACCATTGGTCTTGATATTGCTGAACTAATTCAGAGGGAAGGCCTGCCGTTTCTCTTCCGAACACAAGGTAATCGTCAGGACCATAATCCACGTTTGCATAACTTTTGGGGCCACCTGACTCGACAAGCCAAAGCTTGGATGAAGCATTTAAATGCTCAATGAATACAGACCAATGAGACCATTTACGCCAGTTCACATGTTTCCAATAATCCATACCAGCGCGCTTGAGATGTTTATCTTCCAGTTGAAAACCGAGTGGTTCAATTAAATGCAGTTGACTGCCCGTTGCCGCACAGAGGCGCGCAACGTTACCGGTATTCGGTGGGATTTCAGGCTCTACCAGAACAATGTGCATGGATGAGTCCTACCTCAGAGTAGGAACCATATTCAATCACGGATATCGTATTCTTGGAGCAAAAAGCTTGATCGCGGTCTAAACCAAAAATCGAAAGCCAAAAGGTTTGGCGTAATAGAATAAATCATTCATGATTTAAAAAACCCACTCAAACCGGGATTTGCTTTCATGAAAACGAATTCAAACCGATGGCAAGCCATCCTGACAGGAATTGCCTTTTGCTCCTGCTTAATTACATACGCAAACGATAAACAGCCCACTGTCGCCCCCCCCGGCCATCCACCAAGGCCTCAGGGTTTTCATTCTTTTGTGGGAGCCAATGTCATCGTCTCGCCCAGTCTGACGATCACAAACGCAACGCTTGTCATCAACAATGGGAAGGTGGTTTCAGTATCTCCATCAGAGGAAGCAGCAAGCGGGAGCAGAATATGGGACCTGGAGGGATACACCATTTACCCCGGTTTTATTGACCCTTATTACGTGATCTCACCTGACGGTTCACCCGTCATGACAACGCGCACGATGGCCGAGGATCATGGTGCAGACCACAAAGCAAGCGGCCACTGGAATTTCTACGGCATGCCTGGCGATGAGCTCGATCCTGGTGACATGGGGCCCGGCTCTTCGCTTTCAACCGTTCATCCTGAGTACAGTGTATTGGATGATTGGGCTTTCAAACCTAGTCATCGTGAAGGCTTGAGGAACTTAGGGTTCACAGCAGTACACCTAAGCCCGTCCAAAGGTATTTTCCGTGGCAAAGGCGCTGTTTCCTTGACCGGGGAAGCATCACCCAATGAACTGATACAAAGTAATGAGGGCCTGCAGCACATCGTATTCACCAGTCGAGATGGGAAAGCGAATGAGTTTCCCAAATCGTTGATGGGAGTCATTAGCGCCATCAGACAGACATTGCTGGAGGCTCAGGATTTTACTCGCAATCCTTCACAGAAAACTTCGCAGATTTACAATCCCTCGCTGAAGGCTCTTGAACCTGTAATCGGTGGAAAAACTCGAGTTCTGATTGAACCCGGAAGCGTCCTGATGGCATCCAGAGCATCGAGTCTCATGAAAGTTTTTGGAGTGCGTTATGGGATAATTGCAACAGGTCAGGAGTGGCGCAGGCCGGATTTGATAATGCAAATAGAAGCCCCGATGATCGTTCCGGTCAATTTTCCAGAAATTCCCAAACTTCCTGAAGATGACGATTGGGAAGCGGTCAGCTTGGATTTGCTGCGCAACTGGGATTGGGCAGCAGAAACGCCCGCATTGCTGGCTTCTCAAGGCCATCAACTCGCACTCACCCTGTATTCCTTGAATGATCAAAAAAAATTCCGAAAAAAGTTAAAACAAGCCATTGATCGCGGGCTTCCCAAACAAACTGCAATTGCAGCTTTGACAACTGTCCCTGCAGAACTTTGCGGAATGTCTGAATCCATGGGAACTTTGGTCACCGGCAAGCTGGCTAATTTCACGATTGTCAAGGGAGAGGATTATTTCACACCCGAAAACCCAATTGAATCCACCTGGGTTCAAGGCAGGCGCTATCCCAATAATCAATTCGAATCAGACCAAGATAAAAATTCAACAGACGAAAATAAGAAAAAGGACATCGACACAGAATACAGCAAGCGATTTGCCCGCTCGCCCCTGGAGGACTACCCCTCGAAGCAGAGGCCCGATACCTTGCTCATAAAAAACGCAACCCTTTGGACCAGTTCATTCATGGGGATCCTTGAGCAAGGCGATTTACTCATCCAGCATGGTTATATCATTGAAGTTGGAGAGAATCTTGAACTACCCGAGTCTGATCTTGGTAGTTGCCTTGTCATTGATGCTACTGGGAAACACCTGACACCGGGCCTGATCGATGCCCACTCACACAGCATGATCATGGGGGGAGTCAACGAGGGAACCATGCCATCCACAGCCATGGTCAGGATTAAAGACGTCATAAATTCCGAGACGGACAACATTTATTATCAGTTGGCAGGAGGCCTCACGGTTGCAAACCTCCTTCACGGTTCAGCCAACCCCATAGGAGGCCAAAATGCTATTATCAAATTGAAATGGGGTGAAGGTCCCGATGGTTTAATGTTCAAGGAAGCACCTGGAGGAATCAAATTTGCCCTGGGTGAAAACGTGAAACAATCCAACTGGGGAGATAATAAAAAGACTCGATTCCCGCAATCCCGAATGGGAGTTCCAGTGTTTTATGAAAACCGTTTCACAGCCGCACAACATTACCAGCAGGCATGGAGCAAGTTTGAGTCTGGACGCGCTCCGCGCCCCAAGCGTGATCTTGAAATGGACTGCCTGGTAGAAATTCTTGAGGGCAAGCGATGGATTCATTGTCACTCCTATAGGCAAGATGAAATCCTTGTTTTTTTACGAGTTATGGAACGTTTTGGTGTTCAGGTCGGAACACTTCAACATGTATTGGAAGGTTATAAAATAGCCGATGAAATTGCTGAGCATGGTGCAGGAGCCTCGTGCTTTACCGATTGGTGGGCTTATAAATTTGAGGTCATTGATGCCATCCCCTATGCAGGTTCATTGATGCACGAACGCGGGGCACTCGTTTCTTTCAATTCCGACGACAGCGATCTCGCTCGCAGAATGAACCTTGAAGCAGCCAAGGCTGTCAAATATGGCAATACGCCTCCTGAGGAAGCCCTTAATTTTGTCACTCGATATCCTGCTCAACAACTGCGTATCGATCATCTGGTAGGATCACTCGAGAAAGGTAAACACGCCGATTTCGTTCTCTGGTCAGGTTCACCACTCGATTCAAGGAGCACTTGTCTGGAAACATGGATTGAAGGTGTCAAATACTTCGATCTCTATACAGATGACGAGCGCACCAAGTTGCGCAGAGGCGAAAAGGCTAAGCTGCTTGCAAAAGTCAAAAAGGAAGCTGGCTATCAGAATGAATCAACCGAGTCCGAGAAAGAAATGGAGCAAAAGTGGAGACATTTCTTCAACCTTGCCTTGGAAAAGCAGAACGAAGGACGCATTTTACATTGCGATGATTGATTCCATTCTCAAAGTATCGTTGACTCATTTTTCTCAAACTATCTGATTGATCTCACTCATTATGAAACAAGGACTCATTGGCATACTGAAACCATCCCTGTTGCTCTCATTGTTGGCTTTCAGCAACGCTGCCGGCACTTTAGCAGAGTCCATACTGCTCAAGAATGGCACCGTTCACACGATCACCATGGGGGACATGGAGCAAGGTGATGTCTTGATTGAAAACAATAGGATTTCCCAGGTCGCTCGTTCTATTGACACTCCCACAGACCAGGTCATTGACCTTGAGGGAAAACACCTCTATCCAGGAATGATTGCCATGACAACGACCTTGGGGTTATTGGAAATCAATGCCGTACGGTCCACATTGGATACTACGGAGGTTGGTCAATGGACGCCCGAGATCCTCTCCTGGCGCGCTATCAATCCTGACTCTGAACTAATTCCCGTAGCGCGCGCAAACGGGATCACACACGCTCAACCAATCCCATTAGGAGGAAGGCTCAGCGGTCAATCGAGTGTCATTCAACTGAATGGCTGGACCATTGAGGATCTAATGATTCGCCCTTCAGTTGGTTTACATCTTTTTTGGCCGGCAATGAGCTTGAACCATACTCCAAAAGCTCTATCCCATAACGTTTCCAACTGGAAAAACCCCAAGGAAGAGGCGAAGGAAAGAAAAATACAAATCGCACGGATCACTGAATTCTTTGAATCCGCCAAAGCTTATGTTCGTCGTAGGGATGCCGATCATTCGACACTGACAATACCTAACTGGGAATCCACTCGCACATGGGTGAAGGGGGATATCCCTCTGTTCATTCATGCCAACGAAAAGCGTCAAATTAAATCGGCTGTTGAGTGGTCAATGGAAGAAAAATATTCCATGGTCCTGGTCGGAGGCAGGGATGCATGGATGCTGGCAGACTTGCTTGCTAGAAATGAGATCCCGGTCATTTACGAACATACTTTCACACTCCCTCAAGAGGACGTGGCTCCCTATGACGTGCAGTTCAAAGCACCCAAAGTATTGGTTGATGCAGGCGTCAAAGTAATTTTCAGTGAGGGCTCCAACCGATTCGCCGCATCGGCCGTGAGGAACCTGCCTAACTCGGCCGCCCAGGCTGTTGCATTTGGCCTTGATAAAAATATGGCCATCAAAGGTCTGACTATCCATCCCGCACAGTTGCTTGGATTGGAGAAAGTTCTTGGTTCCATTGAAACAGGCAAAGAAGCCTCTCTGATTGCCCTTGATGGAGAGCTGCTGGATATTCGAGCCCAAGTGACGCACATGTGGATCCAGGGCAAACCTGTATCGCTGAGCAGTCGGCATACGAGGCTTTATGAAAAATACCGCAACAGGCCGCGCAAGCATGCTGAAAACTAGTCACTTATTCCATTGGGTATTTTAGTCCCCACTGATTACGAATGCGATCCATGGTTCGCATCAATGTGACACTTTCAGAGTGTGGCATGATATCGCTCTCCAACTTACCGGCTTGGATACAATCCATCACCTCTTGAGCTTCGAATTGATAACCGTTTCCAGAGAATGGCATCGATACCACTTCAGGCTCACAGCCATCAACAAATATAGTCATTTCCTGGGCTTTCCAAAAATGTGCATGGAAGTGTATGCGACCTTTTGTTCCGTAGATCCAGGCTGACTGAGAAGTGTGTGTACGGATAGCAGATGACAAAACACTCAACTGCCCTTCTTCATGACGAAGAACGTACGCCGATTGCTCATCCACTCCTGTTTCGCCTAAAGCGGGAAGACTGACAATCTCCTTTGGCTCGCCCATGAACATGGCTGAAAAAGCTAATGGGTAAATGCCAACATCAAGTAAAGCCCCTCCGGCCAGGGAGACATCAAAGAGCCTGCCTTGTGGATTGAAAGGCACTCTGAAGCCGAAATCCGCCTGAATCATGCGCACATCGCCAATAGCTTCAGATGAAATCAGACGTCTGGCTTCACGGATGAGCGGAATAAATCTCATCCACATGGCTTCCATTAAAAAGCAATCTTGTTGTTGAGCGACATTGATCATTTTTGCGACCTGATCACCATTCACCGCAAAGGGTTTTTCACAAATGACCGCTTTTCCCGCTTTGAGACAAAGAAGGGTGTTTTCACAATGCAACGAATGAGGGGTGGCAATGTAAACCACATCCACTTCCGGGTCCTCCGCTAATTGCTGATAGTCCGGATAGGCATGCGCAGCTCCAAACCTGTGCGCGAATGCATCTGCTGTTTCCTGCCTGCGCGAAGCCACTGATCGTAACTCCGCTGTTTCGATCTGCTGTAATCCTTCAGCAAATTCACCGGCAATGCGTCCGGTCCCTATTATTCCCCATCGAATTCTTGTGGACATATGCTTTATTCAATTGCAATTTGTGGTCTTGAGACTTGGTTTTGATCTTTGACGGATTCACTAAAGAAGATTCAGTCCCAGTAATCAATGTGAAAACCAATGAGCCAGGATTTACAAGATCTTCCACCAACAGCCCCTGATTGGTGCATCATCCCCGCAGCACATCGAAAACAGGTCATGGACTGGAGCTTGGTTCTTACCAGTCAAAAGATCCCCACGGAGATTCAATCTTTTCCTGAAGGCCAGGCTCCCTACGGTTTAAAAGTCCATCAACGTGATCTTGAGAGAGCAAAGGACGCGATAAGGCGTTACCAAAGCGAAAACAAACGCTGGTCGTGGCAAAAACCCATCCCCGCAAGCGGATTCACATTCCATGGGGCCGCTTTGCTCTGGTGCCTTGTCTTGTGCGTATTTGCTTGGATCGGATGGGAATCCCGCCCTCAGGTCCAACTAGCAGGTATGTTGAAGAGTCAGGAAGTTTTGACACAAGGCGCCTGGTGGCAGACTGTCACTGCAGTCATGCTTCATGCTGACATTGGCCATCTCGCATCTAATACATCCACAGGTCTCATCGTCTTCGGGCTTGCCATGGGACGTTTTGGAGCTGGCCCGGGACTGCTTGCAGCATTCGTATGCGGGGTGTGGGGAAACTTTTTTGGTTTATGGGTTCATGAAGCTCCCTACCGCGGACTAGGGGCTTCGGGAATGGTGATGGGCGCTTTGGGAATGCTGGGCCCCCATGCGTTTCACCTGCTGAAAACACATCGGCAAGCCGGACGCATGATCCTTGGAGGTGTCCTGGCCGTCTGTATCCTGTTTTCATTTTGGGGTTTATCGCCTGATAGTGATATCGCAGCACATCTTGGGGGTTTTGTGTGCGGGCTTTCCCTGGGAGCATTGTTGAGTCTTGTTCCGGAAAAAGAAGGCATTGTCTTCATTGTCTTTTGGCTTGTAGTCTCCTTGCCCAAAAAGAGAGTGAATGGGATCATCACGTCCCTGTCAGAATTCCTCCATGAGAATGCCATGTGTCTGCTGGGT
>JBDQII010000229.1:0-8196 GCA_040264395.1 Verrucomicrobiota bacterium | reverse complement strand
TCTGATTCATTTTCAACATAATGCATACAACACCAGCCTTCATAGATTCCATAAAGTTCTAGAACTTTATGGAATCTATGAAGGCTGGTGTTGTATGCATTATGTTGAAAATGAATCAGAACGGGCACTTGATATTCACCAGCTAATTCCGCCACCATTTCAAGAGGTCGTGAATCGCATTCCAATTCGAATTTCTGTTCACCAATACCGACTGCGCCCAGTTTTAAGTACTTTTCAATGGTTTCACGGCCCATGGATAAATCAGGCACTTCATTCGCAAAAAACACGAAATCATCCGGATAAAGTTGAGCCATTCGATAAACTGTCTCATTCCCTCCGCATTTGGCCGCAAGTCCGTAATATTTTCCTGCGGGTAAAAGAACTGTTCGATGAACACCCATCGCTTTCTGATGAGTTCGCAATTGCAGTTCACTCCGCCCAGAATAGTTAGTATGCTGATGCAGATCAATGATAGGAAATCCTGCATGCAATTTTCCTGACTGAGCCATCGAACATAAAGGCTTGCTCAAGGAAACTGCCAACCCACAAGCCGTAGTTTTGATAAAATCTCTTTTAGTCACAGGAGTGTTCATCATTTGTAATCATTCAGCAAAATTGAAGCCTGAATCAATCTAAGGTTTCTTCTTCACCGTCATGGTAGCATACCTTCCTCTTTGCTTGCTACGCTTACTAAAGCGGTCACGATTGGATCGCTGAGAGAGTCCCATGAAAGACGCCTGACTACGTATTAACTTGGACTTTTTTTGGGGCAGGACTCGAACATAACTGCCATCCGATCGCATGCTCCGGGCTTTGACGTTGTCATCCAAGCTCAATTCAAGCACCTCATTAATCAGGCGATCACGTAAATTGCCATCCTCGACGGGAAAGACCGTTTCAATGCGCTTGAAGAAATTACGGGGCATCCAGTCGGCACTACCCACATAAACCTCCGGCCGACATCCATTTTCGAAATAGAAGATCCGACTATGTTCCAGAAAACGGTCCAGAATACTGATCACTCGGATATTTTTACTTGTTCCTTTGAGGCCCGGACGCAGGCAACAGATACCACGAATGATCAGATCAATTTGCACACCAGCTCTCGAGGCTTCATACAAAGCCGAGATGATGTCGCAATCTACGAGAGCATTCATTTTCGCGACAATTCGAGCGGGTAAACCATTTTTGGCATTCTCTGTCTCGCGTCGAATTTTGCTCATCATGCCCTCATGGAGATTAAAAGGTGCCACGAGCAGTTTTTCTGTTCCCTGAAACTGACAGACACCAGTCAAGAGGTTAAAAACATCACCAACGTCACGTCCAAGTTCAGGGCGTGCAGAGAGGAGACCAATATCAGTGTAAAGCTTTGCAGTGCTGGGATTATAATTCCCCGTGGCCAGATGCACGTAACGTCGAATACCATCTTCGTCCTTTCGGACCACCATGCACATTTTGCAATGGATCTTATATCCGGCCAAACCATAGAGAACATGCACCCCGGCTTTCTCCAGTCTGCGAGCAGCCTTGATGTTGTTGTCTTCATCAAAGCGAGCCTTTAACTCCAATACAACCGTCACCTGTTTGTCGTTGCGGACTGCGTTCATAAGCGCTTTGAAGATCCTTTGATCTGATCCAGCACGATACATGGTTTGCTTGATGGCCAACACTTTGGGATCTCTGGCAGCCTGCTCGATAAAATTCACCACGCTGTTGAAACTCTCATAAGGATGATGAAGCATGACATCCTTTTCGCGAATAGTTTCAAACATTACTTTTCCCTGCAGAAAAGGATAGGCCATTGGAGCTATAAAAGCCTTGTCTCGTAATTCGGGAGAATGATCCCCCTCATAAACCTGCATGAGCTGAATTGGATTGAGAGGACCATCGATGATGTAGAGGTCATCCTGAGTCAGTTGCAGTTCTTTGAGAAGTTGATTCCGGATCTGGGGAGGGCAGCCTTTGGTTACTTCCAAGCGAACAGCGTCACCTTTACGGCGGTTGTCTAGTTCCTCTTCCATCGCCTTCAGCATGTCCGAAATACTTTCTTCATCGAGATAAAGCTCACTGTTTCGCGTCACCCTGAACATCCAATGCCCAACGATACGGTTTCCAGGGAACAGCCTCTCTAAATGCCGATAAATAATTTCACCAAGAAATAAAAAATCACGGTGGGTTTTGGTGGCTTTAAATGGAACAAGTCGCGGCAAATTGCTGGGCACCTGCACAACCGCCAAACGCTTTTCTTTCCTCCCCTTGCCATCAATTTCAACTTCTACGATGATGTTGAGAGATTTGTTCAGCAACAAAGGAAATGGATGGGAGGGATCGAAACTTAGTGGCGTGAGCACAGGATGCACCTCCTCGTCATAATATTGGTCGGCACGTTTCAGCTGTCTTTCGCTGAGTGATTCGCACTTGTGAAGCATGATTCCGGCTTCATCTAACTGCGGTAAGATTTCCTCCCGCCAGACCAAATATTGTTCATCAATCATCCGGCGGGCGCGACGTGTTACGGCTTGAAATGTCTCTGTCGCCGTCCTTCCGTCAGCTCCCCTTTCAACAACATCACTTTCGATCTGCTGCTTGAGGCCTGCAACCCTGACTTCAAAAAACTCATCCAAATTGTTACTGACAATGCAGAAAAACTTGAGTCTCTCCAAAAGCGGATTGGACGCATCTTTGGCTTCTTCAAGCACTCGGTGATTGAATTCAAGCCAGCCTAATTCTCGATTGATGTAGTGTGAGACTTCCATGGACCGAAGGTATCCTTTCATGAATCCTTGAGAGAATGAAGGAAAATCACTTATTGCAGGTAAAAACAGGTAAAGAATCATATCCTGTTTTCCATTGCCATGAGCTTGCGATCATGAATACTGATCGAATGAGATTTGCCTATTTGATGTTTTTTATTTCGATCTGGGCCGCAGCTGAGGATATAAGAGTGGTTGTCTGGGATGAGCAACAACCACGACAGAAGAAGGCTTATGAAAATTTTCTGGGAAACGAAATTTCCAGGCATTTAGGAGACAAGCCAGGAATTTCAGTAAGATCAGTCAAACTGGACGACCCTGGCAAAGGCGTGGGCCAGGACGTAATTAACGAATGCGATGTTCTCATTTGGTGGGGACATGTAAGGCACCATGAAATAACACCCGAAGATTGCGGCCCCATCATTCAAAGAATTGTCGCGGGTAAAATGGCTTTTATCCCTCTCCATTCAGCACATTGGTCTACCCCTTTCATGGAAGCAATGAATCAGCGTACGCGTATGGACGCTTCCAAACGTTACCCCAGAAATTCAGATTCCCCCAAGGTGGTCTTTGATTTTATTCCACCAACAGGTCGTATTTCACCAGCCGCAAATTCGATTGTCACACCTGCGTACCTGGCTGTAAAGCGCCACAGGGTTGCTACCACTGTGCGAGTCGATCTACCAAACTGCTGTTTTCCTGCATGGCGTAATGACGGAAAACCAAGCTCTATCGAAACCATGCTCCCTGCCCACCCCATCGCCAAAGGATTGCCCAATCATTGGTCGATCGCCTCATCCGAAATGTATGCCGAGCCATTTCATGTACCTGAGCCTGATGAAGTGATTTTTAAAGAAACATTTTCAGAAGGCGAATGGTTCCGCAGTGGAATGGTATGGAACCTGGGCCTCGGCAAGGTATTTTACTTTCGGCCAGGCCACGAAACCTACCCTGTGTTCAAGGAAAAACTTCCTCTCATGGTTGTCGAAAACGCTGTTCGATGGCTCGCAGCAGAATTAAAGAACAATTGATTGTGCTACAGATAATCTTTGTGAAATCAGGGATGATAAGTTTTTGAACAAAGGCATTGGCAGACTGCCTTTACCCATTAAGATCTGAAGGATTCAGCCCGTGCACAACGATCCCATCATGCTGTTTAGATCATGTTGACCTCCATAGTCATTCTGTTTACTAGCATGGGACTCGTTTTGGCTTGTATCCTCTTATTCAGGCTTCCCGCCTTTCTGGCTTTGGTTGCAGCTGCCTGGTTGGCTGCCTTCATGACACCTGAAGTGGCTCTCCAAGGTTACGCCGACTCTCAAAATTTTTCTAAGGAAGCGACAGAAGATTTCGTGACTCAATCTTCTGTCAAAAGGGTGATTTCTGAATTGGCTGAGACTTTTGGTAAGGTTGGGATTATCATCGCAATGGCTTCTATGATTGGAAAATGCCTGCTAACCAGTGGAGGTGCCGATCGTATTGTGAGATCGACACTCAAATTTATCGGAATAGGAAATGCGCCGTGGGCTTTTACTGGTAGTAGTTTCCTGCTCGGAATTCCCGTTTTTTTTGACACTTTGTTTTACCTCATGATGCCGCTAGCCAAATCGATTGGTTTGAGGGATAAGTCCAGATATGCCCTTTTTGTCATGTCAATCATTGCAGGCGGAACAATGGCTCACTCATTGGTCCCACCGACACCTGGACCTTTGCTGGTCGCTACCCAGCTGGAGGTCCCCATTGGCTTGATGATGATTGGGGGACTATTGATCGGCTGCATTACCTGTTGGGTAGGTCAACTTTATGCACAGTGGGCCATTCGACGCTGGCCTTTGCCTATCCGTGATTCAGGTGGAGTCACCTTGAAGGAACTGGAAAGGCAATCCAAAATTGATGATCACAATTTACCCCCCCTGTCATGGTCATTATTGCCCATCCTGCTACCCGTTATCCTGATAGGCCTCCAGTCGCTCACTTCCTCGGTGGTATTAGATCAAGATTCCAGTCAAATAGTCCTTGGCGCCTTGCCTTGGATCAATCTGCTCGGAGAGAAAAATACAGCTCTCACCATATCAGCTATATTGGCTATTTTTCTACTCTACCGATTCCCCGGAAGAGCGAAGGGAAAAATTCGTGAATCACTTGAGGAGGCATTGAGCCAGGGAGGATTAATTTTGCTGATCACTTCCGCTGGGGGCGCTTTTGGCGGTGTGCTTCAACAGACGGGCATAGCTCAGCATATTCAGGCTTGGGCAAGCGATTACCAATTTACTTTATTGCCACTCGCATTTTTTGTCACAGCGCTGATCAGGACAGCACAAGGATCAGCAACGGTTGCCATGATCACCGCGGTCGGCATCTTCAGCGGCATGGCAACATCAGGTGAACTAGCCTTTCATCCATTATATCTGGCTCTGGCCATTGGCTGCGGGTCAAAACCTTTTCCATGGATGAATGACAGCGGCTTCTGGATCATCGGTAGGATGAGCGGTATGAAGGAAAAAGAAACGTTTCGATATTTTTCATTCATGATCTCCTTGATGGGGCTCGCCGGCTTAGCTGCCATTATGATAGCAGCCTTTCTACTGCCGTTGAAATGACACACGATAGTGGACTTGTGCTTTCAGATCAGGGCAATTTGATCAATTCAGCACGACGAAAAGTTACGGGAGGCGCAAAATTGCCAGATCGAACCCAGCACTCCGCCTGATCGAATTCTTGTTGAGTATTGAGATTCATGGCCTCAACTTCATCTTCGCTACCCCAACGTAAAACGGTGGCTTCAGGGTGATGAAATAGGGAGCGAAGGGAACGGCGTCCTTCATCTAACTCGTTTTTCACGAAGGGAAGCAAGCTGCCCGGCAAACCTAAAGGAAACCCTCTCTTACCGGAACATTCCATACAAGTGATTGTTTGATCATCCTGAATGACTGCCACCAAATCCTTGATCGTCAAAGCAGATACGAATGGCATGTCACAACTCAAAAACAAATGAAATGCATTCACGGAATGCATCAATCCGGTTTCCACTCCTCCCAATGGCCCATGCCCTTTTCGAAAATCTTCCTGGATGAGGTTGATATGAAAATCGAGGCTTTCCACCGTCATTCGGCACCAATCTGGCAAAACAACCCCCCCAAGCAACAACTGCCGTTTATCAACTCCCATGCGCTGGCTGGAGCCACCTGCGAGTATGTGAATAATCATGGGTGCATTCATTACGATATTTATTGAGTTTATTTCGTTCACCAAAGTAGAGTCAATAAGGCCGCGCCAAAAAAATACCCAATGGAACCCAGTGTTCCTAATCAGAAGTCCCTTCTGACACGGAGGAAAGTACGCATGCAAAATACAATCATTGTTTACTGAGTAAAAATCCACCCAACTATAGGGATGAATGAAAGGGATTTTTTAAATCGGGATTTTGACTCTACAATTTCATTGATTTTCAAAGTAGAATCCAGCATCAATGATGCCCATGAACCCACGAGGATATCTGATGGCATTATCGATCGTATTGGCGATCGCATCTTCAAATCTGGTCTCAGCCAATGTCTCTGTTGTCGTTGCTGACATGAAATCGACAGCTGACAACTTCCTGAATGCATTGACCGATGAAGAACGAGCAACAGCCACTTTCAAATTTGGCGACGACCAGCGCATTGACTGGCATTTCATCCCCAAAGACAGAAAAGGTCTGGCCTTGAATCAAATAAGCGGCGAAAAGAAAACGCTGGCCTACGCCCTCCTATCGTCCGGATTGAGTGCCCGTGGTTTCATTCAATCCACAACCATCATGACTCTGGAGAAAATACTTCAAGACATGGAGGGTCCAGGAAGACGTTTCCCTCGCGATCCTGAACTTTATCATGTCAGCATCTTCGGCACCCCCTCAACCGAAGGAACCTGGGGATGGAGCTTTGAAGGACATCACTTGTCAGCCAACTTCACTATTGTTGAAGGCAAATTCATTTCTGCTACCCCCCATTTCATGGGCACCAATCCTGCGCTCGTCAAAGAGGGGCCACGTAAAGGAGTCCAGGTTCTTGGCTTGGAGGAAAACATGGCAAGAGCACTAATCAAATCTCTGAAACCCAACCAACGTAAGAAAGCCATCATTGGAGACAAAGCTCCTTCCGAAATATTCACAGCTGCTGAAAAATCCGTTTCACCTCTGGAAAATAAAGGGATTGCATCCACCGATCTGAATTGGAGTCAAGTAGAAGCTTTGTTGGAGATTATTGAAACCTACTTATTTCATGTACGCCCTGAACTGGCAGAAATCGAATTGGAAAAAATTGAGGAGGCTGGTATCAAAAACATCAAGTTTGCATGGATGGGCAGCACTCGCGTCGCGGACCCGCACTATTACCGCATTCAAGGCCCCACGTTTTTGATGGAATACGATAATATCCAAAATGGTGCCAACCACGTTCACGCTGTCTGGCGTGATTTCAATAATGACTTTGGTCGTGACTTGTTAAAGCGCCACTACCAGAACAACCCTCATTGATGCGAACCTGAACTCAGATTCAACCAAATTCAATTAAATATAACCGCGGTGCGCTAGGAACAGCACACCGCGGATTTGTTTATCCATTGACGCCATAACCACATGGGAAAAAGAAGACGCCGTAAACCAGCTCCACCAGCACTGGAGTCACATTTTGAATCCACAGAGGGCTTTTCCAAGCAAATTGGCGATTTAGTGGACCTTGAAATCACTGATGTTGCCTTTGGAGGCGAAGGCGTTGGGCGATTTGAAGGTTTTGTCGTTTTTGTGCCTTTTGTAATTACCGGAGAAAAGGTGGAAGCACGTATCACGGAAATCCACAAACAATTTGCTAGAGCGGAACTCTTTAAAATCATCAAAGCTTCTGCTCATAGAATGAATGCGGAATGCGGTTTTTATGGGAACTGCGGCGGTTGCCAATACCAGCACATTGCCTATGAAGAGCAATTACGCATCAAGCACAAGCAAGTCAGCGATCTTTTTGAGCGCATAGGAGGTCAACCTAAAGATGTTGTCATGCAGGTGGCAGCTTGCCCAAGCCCCTTTCACTACCGGAACAGAATCATGGTGCGAACTCAATATAATCGAGACACAAAGGAGATGAACGTAGGCTTCCTGAGGCACCAGAGCCGCCTGGTGGTCGATATACCTGAATGTGCCATCGCCGAGCCGGAACTGAATGAAGCCATGCAGAAAGTGCGTATCGACCCTCCACGAAAGAATGGTATCAAGTTCACATTGCGAGTCTATCCTGAACAATGGGATTTACCACCGGATTCTTTCTTTCAGGTAAACTTCCATCAACTGCCGACAATGGTGAATGCCGTAGGCGATCTTCTCCTGGATGCTGGTACAAAATATCTAATCGACGCTTATTGTGGTGTGGGTTTCTTCAGCCTTTCTTTAGCAGAAAAAGTCGAATCCTATGTG
>JBDQII010000228.1:0-8275 GCA_040264395.1 Verrucomicrobiota bacterium | reverse complement strand
CGGCTACCGAAGTGATCAAGGCGGCAGCCAAGGTGCAGGATACGATTGTTCAGGCCGGCAGTTTCATCAGTGGTGCCTCAACCATCTCGAAAGCAGCGAGCTACAATCTTATATCCGAGATATTGGTCAAGAAGATCAAGGAGCAGCAACCCATTGAATTGAACGATGTCGCAACCCTTGAGTCCGTGGTTGAGGAGGCCGCCGTGGAAGCACAGTTAGTCATCGCTCCCGAGAGCATCAAGGGAGCGGCGGCGATCATCTCGGATTGCAATCAGCTCAAGGAATCAGCGGTTGATGCCGCCGATTCGGTTTCCAATGCAGCTCAGGAAATATCCAGGGTGCAGGGCTACGCACAGTCCGAATCGCAATCAGATCTGGCAGATCTCGGAGCGGGTATCCAGAGCCTTGAATCACTTGAGATCAAGTATGAGGCTGAGAACCTGGAGAAACTCGTCCAGGAAACAGCGGTAGGCCCTGTTTCGGGGGTTGATGAACGCGTGGGGACCTTCGCTTTCAGCAGTGCAGACTACGAAGTCAATGAAAGTGGAGAAGCGGTATCACAGATCAAGATCACCCGTGAGGAGGGTAACCTTGGGGTTGTCGATTTGCTGGTGACCC
Source organism: Verrucomicrobiota bacterium (assembly GCA_040264395.1). Lineage (GTDB taxonomy): Bacteria > Verrucomicrobiota > Verrucomicrobiia > Limisphaerales > AAA164-E04 > AAA164-E04. Next base: position 7,657 of record JBDQII010000228.1, on the reverse strand, counting down.
CTCAAGCCCTGACGGCATCCTCGGATGAAGACTTTCTTTCCGTAGCGATTGCGGTGCGATTTGAAGATCAGGAAATCACGAAGACGCTGAGTCTGGAGGGTGTCCTGATTGATGACCAGATCACCGATGCGGGTGAGTCCTTCACCTTGCAACTAGCGCTCAAGGAACAGGGAGATTCACCCGCGAAGATAGGTGCCATTGCCGAGGCAGAGATCCAGATCATTGACAATGATTTTGCTGGAACGTTCCAGTTCAAGGTCGTTTCAAATACATTCAGCGAAGCAGAGACAGGAGAGCAATACCTGGTGGTTGAACGTTTCGGAGGTGACAATGGGGAAGTGACACTTGAACTGAGCGAGGAATCCCTTGCAGGTGGTGCGACCTCTGGTCTGGATTATACCTATTCCCAGAGCTCGATTACCTTCGGAGACGGAGTCCTGAAGCGCAAGGTGAGTGTCAACTTGATCGATGATGAATTGCTTGAGACAGACGAAAGCTTCCGTCTGACTCTTTCGCTGCCAACAGGCGACACGAGTGGGGCTCTCATCGGGAGTAACGCAAGCACAGAGATTCTGATTCAAAGTGATGAGGTTGATCAGCCACCGGTCATTGGTGCCATCGCGGACATTCAATTACCGGAAGACACGCCTGAGGTCACTGTGACTTTCACTGTCAAGGATGACTTCACACTGTTCGAGGATTTGGTCACCAGTGTGACCACCTCAAACTCTTCAGTCATCCCCGCTGAGAATCTGGTTTTGATCCCCATTGTCGAAGGAGGCTTCTGGATGATGCGCATCCTTCCTCTGGTCAATGCCCATGGTGAAACTGAAATCAGCGTTGAAGTAAGCGATGGCGTCCATGTCTCGCTGCGACAATTCTCTGTTTCAATCTCCAGTAAAAATGATGTCCCCAGTATCAGTGCCATTCCCGCCCTTCTTGCTGCAGGTGATCAGGAGGTGGTCATTCCATTCGAAATCAATGATATGGATCATTCTGCGGAGGATCTTCTGGTTTATCTTGAAACGGATCAGATTGAATACCTGAATGCCAGCAATGTGATTATCAGGGGAACAGGATCAAACAGGGAACTGGTCATCAACCATAAGGGGATCGCCAGTGGAACGGGTGATTTCATCCTTGTAGTGAAAGATGATGAGGGAGCCAGTTCTTCGAGGGAATTCACGATTCACTTCGGTGGAGAGTTTCCTGCGCCCGTGATTCCCCAGCTGGGGATCGCTCGCGATGGTTCAGGCGGATTGATTCTGAGCTGGGAAGGCGATGCGTTGCTTTACGTGACGCAGGATCTCGATAAACCCTTTGAGGCGGTGCCGGCTGCGATCAGTCCATACAAGGTGGATAAATCGCGCCAGGCGTTCTTCAAACTTGGGTTGAAGCGTTGAATTCGTCTGCCTTTAAAGCAAATGAGTTTTGTCTCTTCGACTCAGGAAATTTCTCAAATGCACAGTAATCTTGCTTCACATCGAGTAATTACGCCATGGTTTTTTACTTAAGCATTTACCGTTTCAATGCACTTAAATCACTCTCCCCGCCATATCCCGCCAGTTCCATATAGGCTTCACCAATGGTGTTTCCCCTGGAATCCAGTACATCGCAGGCACCTTCCCAATATTCAATACGGCTTATGTGCCCCAGTATTTCCTGGCCGTCATACAATGGAACAATGTGAGCGAGGAAGGGATGTTCATTGTCGGGATCTGGAATGACAAGCTGGACCTCAACAGGGTAGGTATTTTTCGTTTGGGGGCTGGTCCAAAGCCTTTTGACTTTCCACATATCATCCTGCAAGCGTTGATGTGATGCATTGCCATCTGCATCTACCCAGGCGAAGGTGGAGAATGGGTCAGCTTCCTTCGAGGTAGTTCTCATGCGATAAGCCATGATGTCTCTGCCATCCTTCAATCGTATACTGATCCAGTCCCATCCCACTTGCTGCGGTGCCAGTTGACTGGAGCTGACCTCGTGGTCCATCCATGACCATCCCCGAACTTTCAATGATTTGCCATTCAATCGAATACTGCCTGTTGTCTGAAGACGGGTGAAAGTCATGTAATAGCTGGCGGCGCCTGGATCCGATCCCTTCTGCGAATAACCTTCATTTCCAAAAAGCGTGATGGGTTTGCTGGCGGAAAGCTGCATGTTCAGAGTGACATCGGCAAGAACACTCCCTTGTAATTCAAACTCAGCCGGGTCGCTATCGATCGTGCGGCGAAGCTTCCAATTACCGTTTTTCAGCTCCATGTCTCCCTCTTTGGCGGAGGCCATCCATGGGCTTTGTTGAAGGCGCTCCTGATGGTAGAATTTCTTTGTTTCGCAATCCAGCAACGCCATGTGAGCCAGGTGGATGTCCTGTGGAAGGGGAGGATTGCCTCCACGGGATATGGCCGAATCAGCTGCCAACCTAAAAAAAGTGGCCTGATATCCAAAACGACGGTCGTCTTCTGATTTGAGGTGACCAGTAATATACCACCATTCGATTTTAAAATCTGGGTGACTGCCATAATCACGCGGGAACTCAAATTGATATCCAGGTTTGGCAATCGCATGAGTCTTACCCTCTGCCTGCATTCCCTCCTCGGTCTGCAGCAGGTAAATGATTCCCAGCGCCACACGCAAACTCCACCTTTTTGCGGTGTCAACTCCTTCGCCTAAACATTGATTAAACCGTCTTTTCATTCTTCTTTGTGCATGCGTTTTGTGGATGCCCACCATCCCACCGGGATGGTGGTAATGAGAGTCGCCAACGTCAGTGCCACCAGTAACAAGAGATGATCCCACCATGGAATGGCGCTTTGGAGTGTCCATCCGAAGGCTTGTTTGTTGATGACAGAGACTAAAAGCCATCCCAGGCACATACTCAGGATCATCCCGAAACCAAACCCAGTCCATGCGCAGGCCAACCCTTCCATTCCCGTAGCCATCGCCATCCGAAATCGTGTCATACCCAGATTTTTCATGACTTGGAATTCAAGCTGTCTTTCCATCAGTGAAGTAATCATGGCCATTGTTAATCCAGCGATGGCCACCATTACCGCGATCCATTGCAGCACATAAGTCACCGAAAACGTCTGGTGGAAGATCTCCAATACCTCATTGCGCAGCGCTCGGTTGGTACGAATCGAGATACCAGTGTGTTGACCCAGGATTTCGTTTCGAACCCTGTCGGGATCGGTTCCGGATTTGAGATGCAGAGCAATGTTGACAGCGCGATCATCCTGAAACCAATTGCTGACTACATGTCTGTCGATGGCAACCGTCCCGTGCTCGTTGCCATATTCAGCAAACACTCCAACAATACGCACTTGCTTGGCTCCACTCGGTGTCGGTAGCGTGAGCGAATCCCCCGGGTGCACGTCAAATCGGGTTTGGAAACTTTCGTTCACTGCAGCTGATGGTAAGGCTTTTCCCTTCAACCCTGCAGGGTCCAGATCCGGGTCTTCGATCCACATCGCATACTCCCAATCCAGTGGGTTACGAACGGGCATTCCCGTGAGATAGGTCTTTCGTCCTCGATACTCAATGGGGAAAATTTGCCCGACCTCGGCTCTTTCGACCTCGGGATGATCGGAGATGGCCTGCCATGTTTCTCTGGACATTCGGTTTTGACTTGAGACGCTGCCAACTCCCTGGCAGGCGATGTAAAGATCGGCCTTGAGGGATCCTGAAATCCACTGAACCATGGTAGATTCAAAACTGTGGATCATGAAGGTCATTCCTCCAGCCATTCCGACGGCAACAGTCAAAGCCGCCACGCTGAGTTGATGACGTCCTGTGGGGCGTCGCAACTGACTGAAGGCATACATGAATACAGAATGCGCACCGATCATGGGGCGAAGCACGGGAGCCAGCCAGCGAAGCCCTGCCGGTGCAATCAGCGTAGCCGCCACCACCCATAACAAGGCAGCGGCGTAGCCCCCCACTGGAATCCATCCATTTTCATCGGCGTAAGGAGGCAGGCCAGCTGCTCCCCAGCCGCAAAGGCCAATCGCAATACCCCAGAGGGGCTTGTTCAGTGCCGTCATGAAACCTCCCTGACGTCCTTGCTTGAAGGTTTCTGCAGGTTGCGTTTCAGCACTTTCACTGGAAGGAAACCATCCTGCAGCCAGGCTGGCGAGGCACCCCAATGCCATTGCCAGTATTGCCTCCGAGTGATTCCAGTCGGCCGATTCAGAAGCGCTCTGAAGGTAGAGTGCATTCACTGTGGAGGCTACAGATCGAACCATCCACTGCGCCCCTGCCCAGCCCAGGGCCAATCCTGCAGTGCTCCCCAGCACCCCATACCAGAGGCTTTCCATCAACCAGGCTGATTTCAGTGCCCCGGGCCTCACTCCCATTGAACGCAGTGTTGCAATCTCCATTCTGCCCCTGACGATGGCAGCATCCATTCCCTGCATGATGAGGTACATTCCAACCACCAGCGCGAGCATGGACAGGATGGTCAAATTCAGCCGGAACGCACGCGTCATTGAGGCGTTGCTGTTCATGGCCGTTTCGGCCGTGTCCAACTTCCAGCGCGGATCCGCCCCCAACTGATTCCGTGCCTTGCTCAGCAATAGTTCTTTATCATGACCTGGAGGGAAATAGAGTTCCACACGATGGACAAACTTGGACTGCTGCATGGCATGCTGCAGATCGTTGATGTTCATGAACAACACGGAGGATGGGTGTGATACCTGAAACACCTCATCCCGAGTGATGTGCAGGACGGAAAGAATTGTTTTTCGGTCATCGATGATTACCTCCAGAAGGCCACCGACATCCAGTTTCTGTTTGGTTGCCAGAGCTTCTGATATCACGACTCCATAGACCGTCTCAGTGGAAAGCCCGGGTTGGCGAGGCTGCTCTTGCCATGCTTGTCGAGCCATATTGTTGACACGGTCTGCGTCATGATACGCAAGATTGGACATGGCGAAAGTATCCAAACCTACCAGGAGGAATTGCTGAAGGTTGAGGCCTTGATCTTCCAGATTGGCATCGGTGGCAGTCGTTTCAAGCACCGGCGCCATGACGCAGGGAGTCGCGTCAAGTTGCTTCTGTATCGAAAAAAGATCATCCTCGGAAAGCTGACCCGATGGTGAGGTCAAAACCAGGTCCGGTCGCAACCCGAGTGTGCGGTCAAAATAGGTGAAACCGCTGATCGCAGCGCGGTTGGCCAGTCTGATGGAAAAGAATGCAGCGACACCCACGGCAATGATGCAGCAGAATGCAAGCGAAGTGAGAGGGTGACGTGTCCAATGACGAAGGTGGATAATTCGCAATAGGAGCAGGAATTGATGCATCAGTTGCTTCACGTAATTAGATTCCCATCTTGCATCTTCCAGGTTGTTTCGCAAATGTCTGCGGCTTCCTCACTGTGGGTGACAAGCAGCAATGCGATATTTTGCGAACACAGAAGCTCCCGCATGAGATCCAGGGTTCTGCGGCCATTCCGACTGTCAAGATTGCCAGTCGGTTCGTCTGCCAGGATCACCTTCGGACGAGTGATTAAAGCCCTGGCGATGGCGGCGCGCTGTTGCTCGCCTCCACTCAGCTGGTTCGGGAAAGCATCTTTCCTTTGCTCCATACCCACCTGACTCAATATGGTTGCCACGCGATCTTTTCGCTGGCGGCCCGGTATTGACTGAAGCTGAAGTGGGAATGCAATGTTTTCTTCTACTGTCAGGGTTGGGAGAAGGTAGAAAAACTGAAAGATGGATGCAATTTGAGCGCGTCTCAACTCGGCGATTTCATGAGCAGGCATGCACATCATGTTTTCTCCATGAAAAAGAATGCTTCCCGAATCAGCCTTGTCCACACCTCCGAGACAATGGAGTAGCGTGCTCTTGCCAGAACCGGAAGGCCCCATGATGGCTGTCATCGCCCCACTCGCCAGTTCAAATGACACGTCTTTCAAAACCACGTTTGCACCATAGCGTTTATGGAGCTTCTCAACCTGATAGACCTTATCGGGTTTGTCTGTTGTTCTAGTTGACACTACGGCGAATATGCCTCATCGCAGGCGGATGGCAACAAACGAGGTGTTTTCTTCTCATGCCGTGGCCGTTTTGGACGTAAGCATCATGATGACTCATCGGTTTTTATATCAAAAACGATGCTGTTTACCCATGCTTCATCGGAATCTTGACGCTACGCATTCAGGCGTTCCATCCAAGTTCAACGACTGTGGCCCTCAGCTAGTCTTTCAGAAGCGAACCAACAATAGCCATCCAATATACATTGGTCTCGTTTCAGTACATATCTCACGTATTTCGAGACTCGATGTTCCGACTCATCATCCTCCAACTTGACGGATTGGGGGTGCTGTCATTGATTTGTGTTATTACTTGTCAAATAAACTCGATCGCGGGAACATGCACGATCCATCATGAAAGAATTGAGCCCTTTACCCCATCTGCGGCGATGGGTCTGTCTTCAGTCTTCGGTTTTACTTGCAGCATCGATTGCTGGCTTGGCTGATCCATCAACTTCAATTTCGAATATTAAGGTCTTGCCTGGTTTCGAGGTAAGTGTCGCAGCAGCCTCTCCTCTGGTGGATTATCCCATGATGGCTTGTCTTGACGACAAAGGGCGACTTTACATCGCGGAAAGCGATGGTCGAAATCTGACCACTCGGGAGGAAATTGAAAAAGAGAGGCCTCGGTTTGTAAGACGCCTGGTCGATAAGGACGGCGATGGGGTTTATGACACAAGCACGATCTTTGCGGACGAGATGACCATGCCCGAAGGAGGTTTATGGCATCAGGGAGCGCTCTACATCATTTCCGCTCCCTACCTCTGGCGGCTGGAGGACCTGGATGATGACGGTGTGGCTGACCAACGGGAAAAGATCCTTGGAAGCATGGAGTTTGATGGAAGGGCCAATCAGCATGGCCCCTATCTTGGCCCCAATGGCAGACTTTATTTTACAGGCGGGCATTTTGGTTACGATCTGATTGGGAGCGACGGAAGTCGATCCGGCGTGAGTCGTGCCGCAGGAGTCTTTTCCTGTTGGCCCGACGGTCGTGATGTCCGGGTGGAAGGGCAGGGCGGGATCAATCCTGTTGATGTCGTTTTTACCCGGAATGGAGACATGCTTTCGACCTGTGCTATTTTTGACAGTTTTGGTGGTCGGCGCCATGATGCGCTCATTCACTGGATGCGAGGAGGGCTGACCCAGCGTGTGTATGGTAATCCCTTGTTGCCAGAGACCGGATTCCGGTTGCCGGCAGTCAGTCGCTGGGGGCAGGTGGCTCCGGCCGGCCTCGTGCGTTACAGAGGAATGTCTTTTGGAGCCTCCTACCGTGATACACTTTTTGCCTGTCAGTTTAATACGCACAAGGTCGTTCAAGTAAGCCTTGAACCGCAAGGAGGATCCTTCTTGACCGTTGAGAAAGATTTTCTCTCTTCCGAACGTGCAGGATTTCATCCTGCTGACATCCTTGAGGATGCGGATGGTTCTCTTCTTTTGCTGGACACGGGCGGCTGGTTGAGTTGGGGTTGTCCCTTTTCAAAAACTTCCAGGCCCGAAATCAAAGGCGCCGTTTACAGAATTCAGAAAAAAGATGCACTGCTTTCAGCCGATCCCAGGGGCAACGCCTTTGTCCTTCAACAATTCAATCAAATTGATGGGGTTCATGGAACTCCAGACAAAGGCGTT
>JBDQII010000227.1:0-8308 GCA_040264395.1 Verrucomicrobiota bacterium | reverse complement strand
CCCTTTAACTGGTGATGCGGAGGGGACTCCTGTTTTGAAATTAAACCAGAACCCCTGTCATTGGTGCTCAACCATGGATTGCATCCATGCCTGCCCATCAGATGCCCTGAGCATGCCGGACAGCGAAAACGTCAAAGCCATAGGCAAAGTCTGGCTGGAGCGCGACGCATGCCTCAATACCGATGGTATTTTTTGCGACACGTGCGTGATGTATTGCCCCTCGGATGTTCAAGCTATCAAGATGAAGGACAATTTCCCTTCTCTCGATGAAGAAGCCTGCGTAGGGTGCGGACTTTGTGTGTATTACTGCGAAGCAACACCCAAGGCACTCCATTGGTATCCACCAGAAAAGGAAGTATCTTCTCCTTCATAGAGAATGAGTCCCACGCCGGGAGAATCAATACCCTCTGAGTTGGATGTTTATTTCCATTGAAAGGCTCCTTGACTACTGGATTGGATGGAAAACCAGACGCCTTATTTCCTCCTCGACCTGAAAGCCGCTTATTCCGTGAACTTCCCCTAGGCTGATTCATCGGGATGAACGCTCCATCTTGATCATCCAACATGATGTAAACCTACCATGCATTTCTTTGACGAAATTTGCTTCATGAAGATTGTTAAGAATTAATTTAAATTGGAAAGAAGGTTATTTCTAAAAACCCAACTCCATTTACCAAGCGAGATATACAAGGAATGCAGCGACGCCCTGCATGGGGCTGTTTTTATAAATTCTTTGATATTTTTTCCACGGATTTGGATTGCGTATCGACGGCTCTTCCGTTTTTAATATGAAGAGTTTCCAAACATATAGATACAGCAAATATGACGTCCAAACGTTTAAATTCATGGTTGATGACACTTCTGGTTGCCGTGGCGCCAATGACTTGGTCTCATGCTCAGGAGAGTGAGGCTGAAGCAAAAGAAGAAAAGACCCCGGCGGTTTCTGCCTTCAAGGACAAGAATCTTGAGGAGGTAGTTCGCCATTCCGTTTATGAAAAAAGAAATACGGATGAGCCTATCACAATTGAAGATTTGATCGATGTCTCAACGATCAAGGGAAGAGGTAAGAACATCCGCGATCTGACAGGACTTGAGCATTGCAAGAGTCTGGCACTTCTTGATCTTGCAGGTAACCAGATCACGGATATTTCTCAATTAGCCGGACTCAAGCGCTTGCAATCACTGGATCTATCCAACAATGACATTTCAGATATATCCGCTCTGGCAAAAACCCCTGCACTCCAATATATTGAAATGTCTCATAATAAGGTCAATGACCTCAGCCCTCTGTCGGGATTGAAAAACATGTCGGCTCTTTATCTTGGATACAACCGGATTGAATACATTTACCCTATCCTGGATCTGCCGAAGCTTTCGTCTCTTCACCTCAGTGTAAATCAAGTTGAATCCATTGAAGGCATCAATAATTTGAAGTGGCTTAGCTCGCTGTCGCTGGATGGCAATGACATCTACGATCTGGTTCCTCTGGATGGATTGAACAACTTGAATTTTTTATTTCTTGAATACAATAAAGTGCAGGACATCAGCCCGTTGATCACCATGACCCGAGTCGATTCTGAAGGAGAAAAACGATTTGCACCTTTCCTGAAGGCCTATCTCAAGGGCAACCGTATTCGAAAGAGTCAGGTTGAAAAACTCAAGGAGTACGGTGTTCGAGTACAGTATTAACTCTCATAATACATAGCAAATTTAAAACAAAGCGCGGATTGCTCCGCGCTTTTTTGTCATCGGTATTTGTGTCATGAGCAAGATTAAACCTGAGGGAACTTACCCTCTGCACATGCATGCTTTGTTGGGATCCATGATGAGAGAAAAAGAATAATCCTGACTCATCACTGTGGCCTGTGCCGGCCGGTAAGGAAACTACTCCCTTTATGCACGCAAATTATCTGGGCAGGCTGACTCGGTTGAGATGAGTTCTACGGGATCAATGCATGAATTATTTTGCTGCATGATTTGGAATAGAGATGAGATCTCAATACGGTCCTCAAAAAGTTTTCTGCCATTGAAAATAAGTATTGGCAGATTGCGTTTCATCTTTCATGTCGCATCACGCATGCACGTTTTCTTCTCAACGACTTAGTGAGAAGCTGGTAGAAATTCCAACTGAGAATGAAGCGCAGGATGTAGCTGTTGGTTCAGCAGCAGATACACGCTTCAGTCAATAACCGTGCTCAGCCTATTGTTCGTGGTATTCGATCAAAAATTGACGTGTGCCTAAAAATTCAAATCGATTTTACTGCTAAACAAATATCCGGGGTCACCCCGTTCCAGTAGAGATGTGATCAAGTTAGCAACCGTGCGGTCAGGACGCCCTTTGAAAAGCGTTTTACCATTTGCAACAACCGATAGAGGTTGATCCAGATTCAACATCATATCATTGAGAAGGATCGTCATCCTTTCAGTTTCTACGGTTTCTACTTCAATCATCTGGCCTTTCATGGAGACAATGTTCAAAGATCGGGCCTTTGCAGCCCCTGTTGACAAACGCAACCAGTAAAAACGGTCATGCAAGACATCGTCCTGCTTCCAGACGACACGGTCTGGATATTTGTTACGCGTAAATTGATGCATCCACGGAATGGCAGCAGCATCTTCCTTTTGCATCCAATGACCGTAATCAGGAAAGATCTTTACCCAGTGAGGATATCCTTCTGAATCTTTGATTTGTAATTGCCTCAGTTTTTCTTTCCATTCTAAAGCGATTTGATTGCGTTTATAGGCAGCATCTTTACCTCCCATGAAAAGAGAGAAAGGTAAATTCCTTAAACCGTCAGGAACCGTTTCGTTGGGGTGCCCAGCCATCATTGCCGCTGCAGCAAAATAGTCAGCCATGCGAGGAGCTAATTGATAGACCCCATCACCACCAGCAGAGTAGCCCATGAGAAAAACTCGATCAGGATTCACGTCGTGAAACACCACCATATTTTGAATCAAACGCTCAAACAGAGGATCAATATGTCCCTGGTGCCAGAGATTCCAGGTATCCGTTGGTGCTCGAGGTGCCACATAAACACCTTCATCCAATACATAGAGTTTTTTTTGGTTCTCCCATTGGCGGTCATTGACTTTGGGAGGTGCTCCACCTCCACCATGCATAGAAATATAAAGACTCCGCCCGCCTTCAGGTTTATCGCCGTATATCTTTGTAAAAAAGGGCAATTCAAACCCATCGTGTTTGAGGGTTTGAGCTGCCATTTCAGGAGCTCTCTCAATCTTTAACTGAGCCTTGAAAGACCTTACCAGCAATTGACCAGCTCTAAGGCTGTCCGACTTGGTGAGAGGCGTGGAAGCAAAGGGCAGCTCAGTCAACGCATTAGACAAATGACTCGATTCAAGTAAAGCAGCCAATTCAGTCACTACTTCCCTTGATCTGAGAATATCTGGAGATTGAGCGATAGATTTGAAACCAATGCAGAGCTGAAGCACGCAGCAAAAGAAAAAAGGCGTAAGCCGTCCTTGTTGAGGGTACATATTCATGACTATCGCGTTATCTGGAATCTTTTTCAGAAGGCAACTCAAGTTCAATCAACTGACCGCCTGATTCTGCCTTGATGATTCTGGTAAGGGGCATCCCTGATTTGGAGGGGATACTTAGCTGAAGAGTTTCTCCCTCCGGAACTGCAACCGTCAGGTGATCGTTCGCATCAAAGCGTTCGTCTTTTGACTTACCTTCGAAAATGACATCCCCGTCTGATTGCTTAATCGTCAAAGGAGCAGAACATCGATCACCCGATGCGCCATCGAAGATGCGAAACATCAAGTTAACATGACCTGGAGGCAACGATTGCCCCAACTGGGTGTAACGATCCGTCACGTTCACCGAATGCACATAATCAGCGCCGCGCTTCCATACCATGGGGAAAGGTTGGGGCGTGTGACGGAATGAAACCGCATAAATCGCATGAGGCTTACTGTCTCGTTGCGCCTTGGCTGCACGCCCTATAAACCATGCCTTGTCCAGAGCATCACCTGCAGGTTCCGCGGCCCCGGTGAAATGCCAGCCTTGATCATAGACCTCAACCCAGGAATGATTCCCACTTCCATCAGACCACAAAGGCGTCCCCACAAATCTGGCGGGAATCCCCACAGCTCTGCAGGCGTCAATGAGCATGATGGAGAGCCCTGTACATGAGGCTAAGCCAGATTCCATTGATTCGAAGGGACTCTGGTCCGCCTTTTTTCGCTTGGTCGAATATTTTACTTTCAGGAGTGGGAATATTTTCTGATTAAGAGTGGCTGCCGCAAGTCCCGGTGAATCAATCCCTTCAATCAAAGGCTTGAATTTTTCATAGAAAGACTGTCTCCAGTTATCACGCCTTTCATTAATGCTCACATAAGGAAGAATATTATTAAAAAACAAGTCTTTGGAAATCTGATCCTTCCAGGGAGATTCATCCCATGCTTTGTAAGCGTATTGAACATTTCCCAGCAAATAATCGGATGAAAGCTGCTGCAAATCACGCTCTGGCATGTAATTCAGCAGAAAACTCAAACCTTCGCGATACTCGGAAGGCACCTTTTCGATTGCTGAACGAATCTGGGCGGCATTATCCCCTGCCTTGATCAGGATACGTGCCGAATCTATTGGGTCATCAGCCGCGAACAGGGGCCAGTAAAATAACAAGGAACAAAAGAAGGCTAATGATGCACAAGCGTTGTCGGTTGAATAATGTTTCATGATATTTTTTGCTACAAGGAATGGAAAATTAATGCATTGGCATCAAAGCCACAACTTCAAACACTCTTTCATTCAAGACAGGAAACGCTAGGAAGAATGCACGGTTTCTGGCAGCAAGCTCAGGCGCGAAGGTATGCGGCCACACTGCAGATTGTTCCATACAGGGGACATCTCACGCAACTTACCAACGCACGCTGCAATGATCTCCACCGCCTCATGCAGGTCTGCCATGGTATGTTCCTCATGCCATGACAGCAAAAGACTGCTTCGAAACAAGTCATCAGGCAATCCCGTAGCTTTGGGTATTCGATTACTCTCCATGTGACGATTCACACAAGAAATTCCAGTGTGGCAATCAAGCCCCTTGACATTGGTCATCAGCATGAGTGCTTCGCCTTCGACACCCTCAAAGACGATGTTGAGTTGATTGCTCAAGCGATCCTTTCCTGGCGCAGGCCCAATGATACCCGTGGATGGAATTCTCCTTTTGATCTCCCTATGCAGAAAAGATTGCAGTTTGTATGCGTTTTCAATGCGTTCATCAAGGATTCCCGACATTAGCTCAAATGCCTTCCCCGCGCCCACAATACTAGCTACATTTTCAGTCCCGGCGCGCAATCCGAATTCTTGATTACCACCATGTATCAATGGCACGAGGCTAACACCTCGCCGTTTGTAGAGAACACCAACTCCTTTAGGACCATGAAATCGATGAGGCGAAAGGCTCATGAGCGAAGGTTTCAGCGTGCCGACATCCAAAGGTGTCCAACCGCCAGCAGTGGTGGCGTCCAGCATCAGCGCAATGCCCTCTCTTTCCAACCATTCAGAGATTGGATGAATCGGTTGGACGATTCCTAATTCCGGGGATGAAACTGGCACGGAAGCCAGGATTGTATCCTGTCGAAGGTTTTCTCCAAGAGACTCAATACCTGGCAGGCGCCCCACCGCGTCCACTTCCCAAAGGCCATGCTCAAAGCCCAGTGAAATCATCGACTGAATAGAAAACCAAACTGACGGATGGTCTAAAGGGGTGCTTATGACATGATTGCCAAATGGTTTTCGAGCGGCAAGGATACCCTTGATTGCAAGATTATTGGACTCAGTCCCAGACCCCGTAAAGATAATTTCCTCCACATCAGAGGCACGGATGGCAGCGGCGACCTGCTCTCTGGCTCTTTCAATCGCTTTACGGACTTGTTTACCGGAATAATGAGCGGATGCGGCTGAAGCGAAATTCCCCGATAAGTAAGGCCGCATTGCCTCAATGACCTCGGGAGCAGGAGGCGTACTCGATTGGGCATCCAGATTAGTGCGGTTCATCTTTTTCTATGCGATCAAAGGGTTTTCCTGCCAGTTTTCTTCATAACAACCGAAAGTGAGTTCCCATTGTGAATTCATTTTCAGCAGCATGCTACCAGCGCGGGCATGCATTGCATCGGGATCAAAGCAAATGAGAGCTTGATCCTTTTTGAGATCGTTACTGCGATCCGTGCCGCAAGGTTAGCCAGCCTCCGAAAACCATGGCAACACGAACTTACCAATTCAATTGTATTTTACAGGTTTGACCTGTCAGGGCGGTTTGCCTAGATTAAGTGGCCTTTGAAAAAGATGAAAGTATTGATCTGCGATCCAATCTCAGCAAAGGGAATCGAATATTTCCAAAAGCAATCTGAACTCGAGGTCGTTGTCCTCGAAAAACGGCCCAGTGAGGACGAGCTCATTTCAATGGCGGATGATGTCAGCGCCTACGTGGTTCGATCTGAGACCAAAATTACGGCCAAAGTCATCAATCATTCGCCTTTCTTGAAAGTGGTTGGGCGCGCGGGTGTTGGAGTCGATAATGTAGATGTGGAATCTGCGACTCAACGCGGCATTGTCGTAATGAACACGCCTGGTGGTAATACGATATCAACCGCCGAACTGACCTTTGCCATGTTAATGGCTCTGGCAAGAAAGATACCTCAGGCTCACATGTCCATGTCCAACAAGGAATGGAACCGTAAAGCCTTTTCCGGCACCGAACTTTACAACAAGACACTGGCCATTCTGGGACTGGGTCGAATCGGCACTGAAGTCGCAAAGCGAGCTCAGGCATTTGGGATGCACGTGCTTGCTTTTGACCCATACCTTTCCCCTTCCAGAGCGAAAGCCATTCAAGTGGAAATTGCCACCCTAGACACAATTTATGCAAAGGCCGATTTCATCACTGTTCACATGCCAATGACGGATGAGACTCGTGGCATGATCAATGAAAATGCCTTCGCAAAAATGAAAAAAGGGATGCGTATTCTCAACTGTGCACGCGGCGGCATTGTGCAGGAGGAGGACCTGGTTGAGGCAGTTAAATCCGGTATCATTGCGGGGGCCGCGATCGATGTTTACAGTAAAGAACCACTGGACGCAAACCACCCATTCAGGGAAATACCTGAAATCATTACGACACCCCACTTGGGAGCAAGCACGCAGGAGGCTCAACAAAACGTTGGCATTGAAATCGGTGAATCCATCAGTTCCTATCTTTTGACAGGAGCCATCCAGAATGCCGTGAATATGCCCAGTCTGGATGCAAAGACTTATGCCAAGGTCAAACCATACTTAACTTTGGGTCAAAAACTTGGCCGACTTGTTTCACAATTGGCCCCTCAACAAAACGATCGACTGGTCATTACCTTCGGAGGTAAAGCAACGGAAATGCCAAGTGATCCGATTGCGCGATTTATCCTGACCGGTTTTCTGGCAAGTGCAGGTGGAGCGGACGTCAATCAAATCAATGCCAAAGCCATGGCTAAATCGCTGGGGATCGTTGTTGAACTGGTCAAATCCAATGAGGAAACCGATTTCAACGAGTGGCTTCATGTCGCTGCATTTAAAGGCGAAGAAAAATCATCTGCCGGCGGAACTTTCTTTGGCGCTCAAATGAAACCACGGATCGTTCGCCTGGATAGTCAACCTGTTGAAATCGACCCAAAGGGGGTGCTTTGTCTGATTACCAACAGGGACCGTCCCGGTATTGTCGGTCACTTGGGGGGTATTCTGGCAAAACACCAAATCAACATTGCCAACATGAGCTTGCACCGAGACCGCGAAGGTGGCCACGCATTGACGGTGCTGAACTTGGACAGCATCCCGGAAAACACCATACTGGATGAAATTCAAAGGGATGAGGATATCAGCAGTATTCGCATTATAAAACTCTCATGAAGCTGAAGGCATCCAATCTATTGTTTTATTGCCTGATTTCAGCTCTGTTAAACGGCTACCAGCCTCTTGAGGCTCAATCAAGCGCGCTCAAAACCAATAATCTTTCAGATCTTTTCAGTAATGATATCGTTGCCACCGGCAAGGATCTGGAAATCAATCGCTCTGAACTCGACAAGGCGATCATCACAACGAAAGCGAACCGAGTCTCACAGGGAAACCCCATACCACCTCACCTGAACGATGAAGTTGAAGCCCAGATACTGGATAAGTTAATTACGACGAAAATCCTCTTGAACAAGGCAACCCAGGAGCAAAAAAGGAGAGGCAAATTGAATGCAAAATCTTTCCTTGAAGATTTGATACAGCAACACCCTTCGAGGGAGACATTCGAGAGACAGCTGCTTT
>JBDQII010000226.1:0-8320 GCA_040264395.1 Verrucomicrobiota bacterium | reverse complement strand
GGAGAAAGATGGTATCTGGATATTCTTCGCGGACGCGTGAAATGATGAATTGCCAGGCCTCAACTGGTACCATGTATCCCGCATCACAGCGAAACCCGTCAACGCCCCTTCGACACCAGATGAGAAAGACATCCCCAAGGTATTTCCAAATATCAGGATTGGATTGATTGAGTTCTACCAAATCACCCCAGATATTTCCCCATGCACCCGGGCTGATAAATTGACCTGACGGCTCGCGTTCATACCACTCAGGGTGATTCTCATGAATATCGGCACCCCAGCCGGTGTGGTTTGCCACCAGGTCAATGAACACGCGCGCACCCTTTGCATGAACCGCTTCGGTTAATTCCTGAAACTGATCAATTCCTGTTGATGATTGATCGAACTCCACTAATGCTGGATCCACAGCCATCAGGTTTTGGGCGGCATACGGGCTGCCAAATCGACCAAATCTGGCGTAGGTGGTAGGTGTGGGGTTGATAGGGAGTAAGTGGATGATTTGACAACCCAGAGTATCGACAATATGTGGCAGTTCCTTGATAAGATCACGGATTTTACCTGATGGAGGAATGACAGAATAGCCCTTTTCATCCAGTGGTTGGTGATGTGGGTTGGAGCGCTGGGAAATGGTATTGGACAAGGATTTTGAATCACCAAACAGTCTGATCCAGGCACAATAGATTGTATTGGCGCTACGGGTAAAATTCGGATGCACGGAGACACCAGAATCTGAACCCTCTGGCCAAATTTGATGGTGATCCGAGTCCACAAGATAAGGTTTTGCCCGGAAATACCCCACCTGTGTCAATGGAAGCTGAACGCTCCAGCAATCCTGCTGCCACTCCATTGGAATATCCTGCCAGGAAAAAAGAGCCAATGCGTTCTTACCAGAGGTGCGCTGCATGACTTCTTTCTGCAAGACATCGGCTCTACCTAGATTAGTCCTCAGGAATGCGGTGTGTGTCTTGGGTCTGTGCTGAGAATCATTGGGCCTGATTTCAAATCGGGCCCAATCTCCAACATATGCCACCTGGCAATCGCCTGCAGCAGGAGTCATGGAGGGGAAATTCATGAATGAGATGTGTTAGTAATCAATAGACGCACGCACTTCTTTTCCAACCAGAGTCCTACCACGGATCTGGAGGAAAAGTTGCGAACCGCCGAAATATTATGGTGTTAAACAAGAGAAAATGGCAGCAAGAGCAGTTCCTCAACTGAGCAAAGGTTTGAGCTCGTCAACATACATCGGAATGGCTTTCCATGGATCCTCTGCAGCTTCATATTCCAGAACAACAAAACCCTGGTAATTGGCTCCGTGCAAGATGTGAGCCAGTCGAGATAGATCTGATGGGCTCTTGGATTTTCCGCGAGGTGCGATCTCGACCTTCAACTGGACGTTGACGGCATAAGGGGCACACTTCGCAATATCGCCGTAGGGATCCTTCGTGTGAAAATTTCCTGTATCGAGATTGATACCTAGCCATGGGCTGTCGATGCTTTCCACGATCTCGATCAGAGGATCCGCTTCAGCCACGATGCCACCATGGTTTTCAATGCCTAAAAAGACACCTCTCGTTGCCGCATGATCACAACAGCGCTTCAACCCTTCAATACAGCGGGCAACGGCTTCTTTCCATGAACCCCGGTCAGGTGCATTGCCGGCAAACACGCGGACATGCGGTGCACCCATGATGGCGGCCCTGTCGATCCATTTATTGACATGAGCAATCTGCTCAGTTCTGGCCGAACCAGGTAAATCGGTGAATTGGTTGCCAACTGCCGTGCCGCTGATTGCCACTCCCCGCATGAAAGCGTGCCTTTTAATTTTCAGGAGATAGCCATCATCCAAGTGTTCCGGAAAATAATAACTTGTTAACTCTGCCCCCTCACAACCAAGATCGGCACAGTAGTCGATGAATTGATACATATCAATTTGTTGTGATGCGGGGGCAGGGGTTTCGCGAGAGTGGCTTGCATCCCTGAAGTAATCTCGTAACGAATATGCGGCGAGCCCTAATTTAAGGTTTGATTTGCCTGGCCGGTTGAAGGGAGCAACAGCATTCAGATCAGTCGGTGAAATGAGTTTTCCGGCCATGGCAACCAAGCTTCCACTGGCAGCTCTACCCAGAAATGATCGTCGGTTCAAAATGCTTTTTTTCATGGGGAAGTGATGAATATGGAGTGTTTGAGTTATCCCTGCTGTCGGGGTGTTGAGCCTCTCAGCCTTCTACAAATCTACCGAAAGACCGGAATCTGGAGTAGCGATGTTTCAGGCGCTTTTGCTTGCTCATTCCGAGAAGCTCCTTGAGTGAGCCTTGAATGGAAGATCGCATGGAGTCTGAAACTATGTTGATGTCATTTTGTGCTCCTCCAAGAGGTTCAGGAATAATATCATCCACTAATTTCAAGGATAGCAACTGATCAGCGGTGATCCGCAAGGATTCGGCGGCTTTTGGGATGGCTGAGCTGTTTTTCCATAGAATGGCAGCGCATCCTTCGGGACTGATGACTGAATAATAAGCGTTTTCCAGAATCATCACTTTATCGGCGACCCCGATTCCCAGCGCTCCGCCCGACCCTCCTTCACCAATGACCACTGCGACGACAGGGACTTCCAGTAGCATCATCTCGCGCAAATTGACCGCAATGGCTTCGGCAATGTGGCGTTCTTCTGCTCCGATGCCGGGATATGCTCCGGCTGTATCTATAAAGGTGACGATGGGGAGTTTGAACTTGTCCGCCATTTTCATCAAGCGTAGTGCTTTGCGATAACCTTCAGGGTGAGCAGAACCAAAATTCCGCAGGATGTTTTCCTTTGTGTCACGGCCTTTCTGGGTTCCAACGACCATGATCTTCTGGTCCTGCAGGGTGGCAAATCCGCCTACCATGGCTCGATCATCAGCATAGAGCCTGTCACCGTGTAATTCTGAAAAATCTGTAAAAATCTGTTGGATGTAATCCAGCGTGTAGGGTCTTTTTGGATGCCGAGCCAATTGAACACGTTGATGGGCGTTCAAATTGGAAAAAATCTGCTGTCTCGTTTCTTGTATCTTCCTTTCAATCTGGGAGATTTCATCCTGAAAACTGATCGCAAGCCCACTGGACTCCTCATGGCGTTTGAGTTCATCCAGCTTTCGCTGCAATTCCGCAACCGGTTTTTCAAATTCAAGATAATACTTCATCGACGGCCGATTTATACACATTTGAAAGAAAAACGTAAGCAAAAATGCACGTTTGATTTGGACCTTTTATCGAGCCTGAGGACCCATCGCTCCATATGCACACTCAGTATCAAAATAGGATCTTTCATGAAAAAGGATACTTCAGGGGATTTTTTGATCGGATATTCGTTTCAACGGCCTGGATTCCATTGTTTTACAGGATCTGCCAAAAACTCGATGCATGATTTATCTGGTTTTCAGCGAGGTCAAGAAAGGCGCCCGAAGCTTTTTGTAAATCCATGCTTCCAGCGGCCTGAACCAAGGCATCAATCGACGCAACGGAGAGTAAATAAGTCTCAGCCGCACGACCGAAAATAACATGGTCAACGAAGATCGAAACAGGGTTTGAGTGACCTTGGAGCCGAGCTTGTCGGTCCATTCAGTACCTACTTCAATGACTTCGAATCCTTCGCGTTTCAGTAGGTAAAGTAAGTTCACGTCGAATGCCAGGTCTGCGATCATCAGGCCATCGTGGATTTTGATGATGGGTTCCTTTTTGAAAACCTTTGCTGGGCATTGAGTATCTTTGAACCCTAACCTGAACAGGCAGTGAACGATACGATGGAAGACTCTGCTGACGAAACGGCGAGTGATTGTTTGTGCCTGATGCAGTTTTGAATCAGGTAGCCAGCGTGAGCCAATCACTCCATCGTTTTCGTAACATTTTCGAAGCAATGTGAGCATTGCCTCTGGAGGAGTAGCTCCATCCGCATCGGTGTAGCCGATGATGTCGGTTTGAGGGGCTAGTTTGAGGCCTTCGATAAGAGCCCCTCCTTTTCCGATAGGTGCCTTGAACTCCATCGCCTCGATTTCCGAGTATTGCTTCGCGCAGCTTCGTACTACCTCCAAAGTGGCATCTTGACATCCGTTGAGAATCACTAGAATTTTGATGCCGCCTGAGAATTGATTGCGAAAGTATTCCGCATACTCTTTCAAGGTATCTGCGATGCGTTCCTCCTCGTTGTAAGCTGGTATGAGCAAGGTGAAATGCAATGAACTCTCCGTCATAGATGTCTTTTCCGTGTCTTCCATGAAACTTTCTAGGTCTTCTAGGCAAGGGGCTAGCGATGGGCGCCTGCAAGTATATCGCAAGGCTTCACTGGAATGGAGTAAGGTTCAAGAGGCATTAATCCGGTGTGATCTAAGTGGTCACGGCAAACAGAGAGGAATTCTTTTTTGCTGCAGGTTCGACGAATCGCATTCAGGAATATCCCATCGGCCTCAATGCCAAGCGCAATAAAATTCATATATTTTTTTAAACGCATGACGTGTGACCTTTCTTCATACGGGTCAATGATCAATGTTTCAAAAAGATTTTCAATGTAGCCTAGTACATCCCTTCCGGTTGGCAATTCAACTGCTTGTCCCTTCAGCATTGATCGTATTTGACAGAAAATCCAGGGGTTTCTGATGGCCCCTCGGCCTATCATCCATCCAGCGCTTTGAGTTGTGTTCAAAACCTCAGCAGCGTGTTCAGCAGAGTATACATTACCATTTGCCAATAACGGAAAGGAGACTGTTTTAGCCGCTTTTTGAATCGCCTTGTAATCCACCTTAGAACGATACATTTGTTTGACGGTTCTGCCGTGAATCGTCAATAGATCCAGATCATGCTGGGAAAATATATCCAGCAGATCCTCATAGTTGTCTGTGTTTTCAAAACCCAGGCGCGTTTTGACTGAAAAGGGGATTTCAATAGCATCACGCAACGCCCCAAGAATCCGATGAGTTCTCAACGGATCTCTCAGTAATCCTCCACCCGCGCATTTTTTGTAAACAATTGGAGCAGGACAACCGAGATTCAGGTCAATGCCAGCGACAGGATGTTGCTCCAATTCTTTCGCAGTTCGAATAAGGGCTGGAATGTCGTTGCCTATCAATTGAGCGATGACAGGTTTCCCCGTAGGATTCTGGTCGATCGATCTTAATATGAATTTATTGAGTCTTGATGTGGAATGGACACGGAAATACTCCGTGAAATAAAGGTCTGGACCACCATATTGTTGCATGACCTGCCAAAATTCCCGTGATGACACAGCCTGCATCGGAGCCAAAGCCGTCAGTGGATCCTTTCCCGCAAGCATGCTTCGAAAGGAAGCGACGGGCCCCTTGCTGTTGATTGTTTTTTCTGCAGGTTCCATTCAGCTATCAGCGAATACCACGAATAAACCAAATCGCGCCACCACCAAAAATGATATTGGGAAGCCATGCAGCCAGCCACGGAGGGAATGTGCCTCGTGTTCCCAATGCCAAACCAAGACGCATCAATATAAAGTAGGCGAAACAGAAGAAAATACTCATCGCGACACCCGCAAATACGTTGCGACGACCGGAAGGTGCCCCAAACGGAATGGCGATAAGTACAACAATCAAGCAGGTCCATGGCCATGCGATTCGCCCGTGAAATTGGGTGTTGATTTTTGGTCTCATTTCGGGAGATACATCAGGGTGCAATTGATAATAATGACGAATATCAGCCAAGGATAACTGGGCTTGCTTGGCCATTCTGGCACTGCTTAATTGTGCGATTTTCAGCTCGCTTTGAAATTGCTGAGGAGTTTCTTGGAATTCGGGTTTCGGAAGGACTTCGTAATGACGGTTTTTGGCTGCTTTGACACCGCCTTCCATTTCAAAATAAATCTCATCTACATCGTAGAAAGTCCAGACTGAATCTTCCCACTTTGCCGATTTTGCCTCGATGCGGAATTCATTGGAGTCACCGTCTTCATAACTGACATATGGATGCAGCATTTCATGAGTTTCGGTATTATACCTTCCAATAATCCATTCTCTCTTATCACGCAAATTCTGAAAAAATGCCTGATCATGCCAAGCGTGATCAATGGGGTTTGAGGTACCCTCACGATACTGGTCCATGAGGCTGGACGATGCTTCAGCACTTTTTGCACCCCACTTCTCGTTGATTACAAATAGGACCAGGCTGAGAATGATACCAGTTGTGAAATAAGGCATACAGAGCCGCCACCAGCTGACACCAGCCGCCCGCATGGCGATTAATTCGTTATGCTTGGCCAAGTGCGTCAAGGTGTAAAGTAATGCCAGCAGTAGAGTTATGGGGAGGATCGTAGAAAGGAATTCAGGTATTTTAATCCAATAGTAAGTCAGGATATCTGCGAAACCCATGTTGGCATCTTGAAAGTCCTCTGCGGTAGCAAGCCAATCGAACGCAATCCAAAAGATGAGGAACCCCGTCAGGCAGTAGCTCAGCGGGATTAGCAATTCTTTCGTTAAATACCTGTCAAGGAGGCGCATGGTTGATCTAGGCGGTTACAACGTTACTGGTGGTATCAAGCTATCAGGCAGTTCAAGGATTTGAAAGGTCAATCATTGTTTCTTATCAGGCTGAGCGGTGGAAGTTGCTTCGCTTTTTGATTTGGATTTAGAGGTGTATCCAATAAAACGTTTTTCCTGATCAGGTAATTTTGCGCCCATGAGGTGATTTCAAATATTAAAATAAATGCCTTAATTTCCCTCTGGGTTTTCATGATGCATGAGGTGATTGGTTGGGGCACTGTAGATGGATCCAAACAAGTCGGACATTCATTGCGTTGGATCAAACTCAAATCCGGCATGACCAAGGACCTTGTTTAATATTTGCCGTCGCGGGAACACTCCGAACGCAAGAGGTCGGATACAAAACGGCAGTCTAAGGAAATATCGCAGATTGAACAACAGCTTCCCAAGGGGCACAGGAAAAGGAAGTACAGGGTGTTGGGTTCCTCGACTGATGGTGCACGGCTGCATCGATCGGGAAAAAGCACTTGCGATGCATGATGCGATGTGTTCAGTAAAAGTAAGTATCATGTAAAAACTGTCAGTAGAATGCTTGCTCCAAACCCTGGTGAGCCACGGTTTTCAATCTTCCAATACAGTTGAGTCCTTCCATGCCTGCTTGCAACAATGCTCAGAATTCCTACGCACCCGAAAATGATAATGGAAAGAATGGAGTAATTGATTTCCCTCCGCATATTGAGCCCTTTGGGATGCTTTTGAACAGTTTTATGGTGAAATCATGGAACATGAAAAAGTCTGCGGCAGGTGAACCAACTCCGGCGGCCAGTGCGCAAACCACATGCCGGTAAAGACCGTGATGCCCGCTCGGATTTCAATCGCGTGCCAAGATTCCATTCCCGATGTTCGGTATGGCGTTTCAATGGTCAACGGCCTTGCCACATCATGGAGGAAGCAGGATTGCCTTGTTCCCAATCTCATTGCCAAATTAAACCACCGCTGGTATCCAGTCACACATGAACTTTCCCGGGACCCATTTGCCAGTAAGCAAAATGCAATTCACATTGCTCTGCTTATTTGTTTGGAATTCCTTAGCTGCCGATTCAATCCGCGCCCCATGGGTAACCTCCAAGGTCAAGGGGCGGCCCGGTCCTGAAGGCGCTTATCAAATCGAGGGAGTGCACCCGAAACTGAAATTTGAGAATCCTGTCGAGCTAGTCGCCATGCCCGGAAGTGATTTGATGTGGATGGTAGAATTGCGCGGTGGCATTTACGCGTTCTCCAAAAGGAAATCAGATGCAGCAAAACACGAGGTGATTCATCTCAAATCCATTACCTCCAATTTTTCAAGCGTGTACGGTCTTGCCTTCCATCCAAACTTTGCGACAAACCGGCAAGTATTCCTCTGTTACGTGGTAGGAGGTGCCGAACCTGATGGTACTCGAGTTTCGAGCTTTGAAGTCACCGACACCTATCCTCCCCGAATTGTTGAGGAATCGGAAAAGAGACTCATGAGCTGGAAGGGTGGGGGGCATAATGGGGGCTGCATTAAATTTGGCCCTGACGGTTATCTGTACATCTCAACGGGCGATGGTTCTGGTCCCAGTCCACCGGATATATTGAAAACGGGGCAGGATAATTCTGATCTGCTTGCCTCCATTCTCCGGATAGATGTCGATCGCAAGGATGAGGGACTTTCATACGGCATTCCTGATGATAATCCTTTCGTCAAAACGAAGAATGCTCGTCCTGAAATCTGGGCCTTTGGATTTCGAAACCCTTTCAAGATGAGTTTCGATGCAGAGCTGGGGCAGTTGTGGGTGGGCGATGTGGGGTGGGAGCTTTGG
>JBDQII010000225.1:0-8425 GCA_040264395.1 Verrucomicrobiota bacterium | reverse complement strand
CGATCGTCTCCCCAATCAAGGACCCGGCTGGGCATCCAACGGCAATTTCAGATTGAGTGAATTCAAGGTATTCACTCGCTCAGCCCCCACGGCCCCCTGGGTTCAAATCCAGTTACAGCAGCCTCAAAACGATTTCAGTGAGCATGCCACTTCGGTTCGATATTTGATCGATAACGACAACGAGACCACCTGGGGCATCCTCCCTCAAACCGGCATGGCTCATCGCTGCTTTTTCGAAATAAGCCCGGAGACACTTGTTCAGGAAGGAGGCCAGATCAAAATTGAACTGCAGCACCATCACAAGGAGGCCCTCTGGATCGGTCGCTGCCGAGTTTCATTGACCGATGCACCAAGGCAGGACATCCAACCATTCCTTGCGGCTGAACTCGACAAGGCATTTTCAACGCCAGAGGATCAGCGCACAAGAGTCCAGCAACTCACCCTTTCACGTCACGCCACTCTGGAACATTGGAACCAAAAGTTGAATAAGCTTCCTCCTGCATCGCAGGTTTATGCAGCAACCAGTTTCTTTGATTCGGCAGGTAATTTCAAACCTTCATTGGGTCCTCGCGAAGTTCGCAAACTGATACGTGGAGACATCCAGTCCCCAAGAGAAATCATGTTTCCTGGTGCCTTGTCACAGCTCAAAGACATCCCATGGAATCCAGATGAGAGAGAACTGAGTCAGGAGAGCGAACGTCGACTCACTCTGGCAGAATGGATCAGTCACCCTCGCAACGGGTTATTCTGGCGATCCATGGCAAACCGGATCTGGCAGCATCATTTCGGTTCTCCCCTGGCGGGCACTCCCAATGACCTGGGGCATAGCGGGCAAGCCCCGACTCATCCTGAGCTTCTGGACTGGTTGGCCTGCGAGCTTCGTGATTCGAATGGTTCACTGAAGCACCTTCATCGACTTATTCTCAACAGCAGCACCTATCAGCAAAGTGCCACATTCAGAGACGCAGCAGCCAAGATCGATGCGAGTAATCAGTACTACTGGCGCATGTCACCAAGACGCCTGGATGCTGAATCATTTCGAGACACACTTCTGGCTTTATCGCAGGATCTGGCAACCGAGATGGGAGGCCCCTCTGTCAAACAATTCAACATGCGTCCGGGCATTCACGTGACTCCCATTGTCGACTACAAAGGCTTTGCCCCCGGTGAACCCGCAATGACACGGCGCAGTATCTATCGCTTTTTGTTCCGCACCCTTCCAGATCCATTCATGCAAGCAATGGATTGTCCGGATGCATCCAGCTGGACCCCAAAACGGACCGTGTCCATGGGACCCTTGCAGGCTCTGGCACTCATGAACGATGAATTCGTGATTCATATGGGGCAACGACTGTCCGAAACACTGAACCAAGATCACGCGAAGGTTCCCTCAAGTATCACCGCTCTTTTCCGCAAGGCTTTGTTGAGGGATCCCACCCCTGAGGAAATGTTACTTTTTTCTGATTACACAAACCAGCACAGCCTGGCAAATGCGTGTCGTTTTTTATTCAACAGCAATGCGTTCATGTTTATCGAATGAGTATTCCAAAAGCCATGCAGCGACGTGATTTCCTCAATACCCTGGGGGGAGGTTTTGGTGGTTTGGCCCTGAACAGCCTGTTGGCTGAGGAAGGCACTCAACCCCATGTTGGTGATTACGTTCACCACAGGCCCCGCATCAAACGGGTAGTTCAATTATTCATGAATGGTGGTGTAAGCCCCATGGATACCTTTGACTACAAACCTGCGTTGAAACCTCTGCACGGTCAGCGATTCAATCCGGGCGAGGGACAATTGGTGGAATCTGTAACCAATTCACCCGGATTCAAGGTCATGGACAGTCCCTTTGAATTCAAGCAGCATGGGCAATGCGGGCAATGGGTAAGTGATGTCTTTCCACACATGAGCGGTATTGTGGATGACTTGTCGTTCCTCATGTCCATGCAATCCACCAGCAACGTGCACGGCGTTGCGAGTTTCATGCAAAACACCGGTTTCTCGTTGCCGGGATTTCCATGTGCAGGTTCGTGGGTCAGTTATGCACTGGGTAAACTGAACCGTAATCTGCCGGAATTCGTCGTCATGCCTGACCCCAGGGGGCTACCTTACAATAATCAGGGCAATTTCTCCTCAGGCTTTTTACCCGCAAAACACACGGGAACCGTCATTCAACCTTCAAACGAGACTCCGGTTCCCTTTTTGAGCCCCCCTCCAACGATCAAGGAAATCACCGATCAAAGCGAATCGGATGGTTTGAGTTTACTGAAAAAGTTGAATCATTCACATCTCGCTGCATCCGGTGGAGATCTTCGAATGGAGTCCAGGATGCAATCCTACGAGGACGCCGCAAGATTGCAGTTGCTGGCTCCTGAACTTTTTGATCTGAACCGTGAGAGCGCCTCCGTGAAATCCCTCTACGGTTTGGAGGCAGATGAAACACGTGACTTCGGCACACGCTGTCTGATTGCAAGGCGCATGCTCGAGCGCGATGTGCGCTTCATACAAATATGGAGCGGAGCTGGAGGTCCAAAGAACAATTGGGACAACCACTCCAACATTCATACGGAGCTGCCTTGGATTGCAAGACAGGTTGACCAACCCATCACAGGTTTCATCAAGGATTTAAAATCAACGGGGCTACTCGACGACACCCTTGTCATCTGGACCACGGAATTTGGGCGCATGCCTTTTACCCAAGGCACCTCAGGTCGTGATCACAACGGTGGCACCTTTGTTTCCTGGTTGGCAGGAGGAGGCATTCGTTCTGGAACCCGTATCGGGCAAAGCGATCCATGGGGTTGGAAAACAGAATCACCGATCTGGTGCTACGATCTGCATGCTACTATGTTGCACTTGCTTGGCATTGACCACGAACGTTTGACTTATCGTCATAACGGACTGGACAGACGCCTCACCGATGTGCACGGGGAAGTATTGAAAAGCATTCTGGCATAGTTGATTGATCAGAAGTCACTCCATCAGCTGTCACAAAAATTGCTGATCCTTCAATTGCTTCTCCGGCCATCTTCCGTCAAGGTGTAGCCATGTCACTGATCACTCGTTTCAAGCATGCTTTTTATTGCGCCACCCTCCTTTGGGGCTCGGTTTCAGGTTTGACCGATGATCGTCCCAACATTGTATTGATCATGGCTGATGATTTGGGATGGATGGATCTTCATTGTCAGGGGAATGTATTATTGGATACGCCCCATTTGGATCAATTGGCGTCGGAAGGCATTCGTTTCACCGATGGCTACGCAGCCGCCCCTGTCTGCACCCCGACTCGAGCTGCCATCATGACCGGCGTTTCACCTGCCCGATTGCACATCACCAATCACGCACCGGGTAATCCCGAATACATTCCTGAAAACTCCAACCTGAAAGGAGCCGAATGGACGACACACCTTGGACTTCACTACAAAACATTGGCCGAGTATTTACAGGAGGCAGGATATGCGACTGGATTCATTGGAAAATGGCACCTTTCTCACACCAGAGACAAAGATTCGGAAGGTCCACTTGAGCCTAGATTACGTCCCGAGTTTCAAGGGTTTGACCTGAATGTCGGCGGCTGCAGTTACGGAGGACCTCCCAGTTACTTTGAACCATACCGCATTCCAAACATTTCCCCACGCAAGGAGGGTGATTACCTCCCTGAAAGATTAGCGGACGAATGCATTTCATTCATGGATCAAAAACGGGATAAACCGTTCTTTCTATGCTGGTGGAACTACTCCGTGCATTACCCTATTCAAGCCCCAGAACACCTGATCGAAAAATATAAAAAACGGGCAGGCGTGAAACGCCCCGATTACATGGCCATGATAGAAGGCATGGACACGGCCATTGGAAGAGTGCTTGCACACCTGGACGCCATGGGAGAGCGATCCAATACGCTGGTTGTTTTTACATCAGACAACGGATCACTCTTCGAAAATACACCTCTTCGTTCCAATAAAGGTTATCTCTATGAAGGTGGCATCCGAGTTCCGTGGATGATTCGATGGCCTGGCCACATCAAGCCCAACGCAGTATCCAACACGCCTGTCATCAGCACGGACTTGTTCCCCACTTTACTGGAGGCTGCGGATGTAAGACTACCCAAGGGAGGAGTCAGTGATGGTGTGAGCCTCATTTCCATGCTGAAAGGAAAAGAACAGCTTAATCGCAGGGAGGTGTTCTTCCACTATCCAAATTATGCCTTCCATAAAAATAACCGATTGGGAAGCGCCGTTCGGAGTGGCGATTTCAAACTCATCCAATTCTACGATGATGATTCAATAGAACTCTACAATCTGAAAGAGGACCTGGAAGAAAAGAACAATCTGGCCCCGATCCGCAGATCAAAGGCTACTGCGCTTCAACAGTCGCTTCAGACATGGTTGAAGCAGAACCGCGCACGGATGCCGATGAGACTGATGCAATGACTTTCCAGATTGGAACTTTTCAAGCAGTCGCCAAACCCTCTCACTGCAAAGCATTGGAAACATATTTGTGACTTTTAAGCCCAAGTGTGGGTAATAAAATTTGAACTGTAAAAAGCGTACGCTTTGACGCGATGCGAGTATCGAGCAAAAGAAGTTATTTATTATGAATCGAATATTATCTATTTGTGCTGCACTGGGGTTGAGTGTGAGTGCCCAATCCCAGGGATACTTTATCTGGACTGCAGATGAAGGAGATTTTTATCAGTCCTCCAACTGGGATTTGAACCGCATCCCCGGGCTGAATGATATTGTTATCATCAACAACGACGGCACAGCGATCATCGGAGAAAATGAGGGAGAACGTCAATTAAGTGGATTCGAATTAGGCGAAACCGAAGACACCTCCGAATCAGGTCATGTCATCATGAATGGGGGCACGTTCCGAATTGGAGAATTTGACGGGGACTCGAAAATTCATATCGGTGAGGGCACCGAGCTATCCTCATTCATCATGAATGGAGGCACCATTTTCTATGATGGCCCGGATGACCCAGCAGTGGCCGGATCCCGCAGTAGCGCTGGCATCAATGAAAATGATTGGGAAGTGGGCGAACACGGCAAGGGACGTTTTGAAATGCATGACGATGCCGTTTTCCGGGCAGGTGATGATTTGAAAATTTCTGAAAACTCAGCTGGAAACAGTTCCGTGTTGGTTGACGGAAATGCGAGACTTTCGGTTGGAAGTGGTATCGGGATGTCCAATGGCGGATCAGAATTCCAGGAACTCTTCATCGGAGGCAATGCCATCGTGGATTCGGGAAACAGTATGGGTGCGGGTCATCCCGACGGTCATACGGATGAGGGCTACTTGACCATGGCCATTGGCGGGGGTAATGCGCGTGTCGTGGTACAAGACAACGGAACGTTTAATTTCAGGGTACTTTCTTCGCGTCAAGGTGTCTCTGAGTTTACCATCAAGGACAACGGTCAAGTGCATATCTTTGATGTGTTTGCAGGCCGCGGAAATGTCGAAGGAGAAGAGGAGCCCGATCGCCCGGTAGAGAGCGGTGGGTTTCGCAGTTCACTTTCATCGGGAGCTGCAACTGAAAGCATGCTGCTGCTTCAGGATAATGCCATCATGACGGTGAATGCTGAGAATGGAATCGGTATCAGCGGACCTCGCGGAGACGCGGACGCGGGTGGCACTGCCATTTTAATTGTTCGTGACTCTGCCACTTTCCGAGTGGAGCAATACCTTGCTCTGGGCACAGGCACCCAATCTGAAACAACGAACGGCACACTTGAAATTCGAGGGTCCAATGCCTCGGTCTTTGTAGGCGAAAACTTGAATATGGCCGTCGATACCGATGGAGAAATTCCCACGACCGACGCAACGCATGAGGATGGTAGCCCTGTTCCCGGGAAATCCACCCTCAAAGCAGTCATTACCAGTGATTCTCATGGCACGCTGGAAGTGGGAGGTATCGCACGTATCGCTCAAGGCATTCTCAAAGTCAACCTCGATGGATATACCCCCAAAGGCGGGGAATCTTTTACTCTGATACAAGGTGGCACGATTGAAGGTGAATTTCGTGAAACCGATTTTTCAGAGGCCCCCTTGGCTGAGGGGCTTTCCTGGGAAATCGACTATTCAGAAGATACCGTCAAACTGAACATTCTCGGTGAGGCCACAGGTGGACCGACTGAATTGGCTATCACGAGTTCAGGGAATGAAATCACCATCACCTGGGAAGGTGAGGGACGTTTAATGAGCGCTGAAGATGTGACCGGACCATGGATGGTCATTGAGGACGCATACAGCCCCTTTACAACTGCAACCTCGGATTCAAGCCGATTCTATCAGGTGGGCTTCACACCGAACCCCCCAGTGATAGCAGTGTGGGAATACAAGACATCATCCGTAACAATTTCTATCGGGTGGGAACCCTTCACGTATGACAGCAACAATGAAGTGGACCCCATCCTTCTGCGGCGCAGTAATTCCGCTGATTGGGACAAGAATCAGAGGTGGGAAGTCGGCACATCATCCGAAACAATTCCCAAAGGTTGGGAACCTTTTGCTTACGACAGCAATGATAAATTTGATCCATTCTGGTTACGCCGTTTGACTTCTGACGATTGGGACAAAAATCAAGAGTGGGAAATCGATAGATCATCTCAGGAAATCCCTGCGGGCTGGAAGCCCTTTGCATATGATAGCAGAGATAAAGTTACGCCATTCCTCTTGTGCCGTCGCTTTTCCGACAATTGGGACAGTAACCAGAAATGGGTAATCAAGACATCATCTGAGGAAATTCCTGAAGGCTGGGAACCCTTTGCATATGACAGTGAAAATGGGGATAACCCCGTCGTTTTGCGGCGTCAGATACGATAAAAAGGTAAAAGGAATAAGCGGAGTCGTCCGTATTCGTATGCATTTTTTACAATTGTATTGTTAAATAAGTTGAAGAATCCTTCTCCCCTTATCAGACAAAAGTTTTATCGAGTAAGGATGGGATTAGCACAATCATTCATTAGATTGGACGTTTTAAGACAAACGCCTCTTCCCTTTCGGAGAGGCGTTTGTTATGTACCTCGCCCGTTAACCTCCTGCATTGCGCAGAAGTCGCTGGTCGAAAACAAATGAAGGGCTTTCATTACCACGTAGATCTCAAAAGTCATGATCCAACTCGTCAGCTGCCGAATCAAATTGAAATGGTTCGGCATGGATGGGAAGAGGTCGTTCATTTGACGCTCCGACTTTTATCCTACGCGGTGCTCTTTGAAGAAAACCTCCAGATCAATGGAAAGCCCTTGAACGAAGATACACCCTACCAACCTTCATTTGGAAAATGGAACCTGCAAGGCGAATACGAATTATGGGGTGAATGTCAGCCGGACGATTTCAAAAGGATCAAAAAAGTCGCCACCAAAACACCTTTGAGCAAATGGGTCATCACTGTTTCATCTGAATCTCTTGCTGAAGAGGCTGTTGCAGCATTGAAGCGAAACAAACTCAGACAAGGTAGATTCAGCATACTCCATTTTGATCAGGAGTTAGTGGACGAGATCAGCGAACACCTGAATCGTAAAAACACGCTCACCTGGATTCACGGAGAAGCCAGTCCTCCAGTCATGCAGTTTGATTTCAACGGGCTGTGGTTCGATTCTACCTATGGCGTTCTGGATTACTGAAACCACCCCGCCAGCGAGACGCCCGATCCCCATCGGCTGAGAATAGCTATCATTAGAAGCAGCCATGCCAATGATGAGAGGTCCTAGCGCTGATCATACCGGTTGATTATGACAAAAAAAGGCGGCCCGTAATGGACCGCCTTTTTTGATTGAAAATGAGATTGGCTCAGACGTCTCCAAAGATGGATTTCCCATCCGAGCGAAGATCCGAACACGCTTCAGCGATGCGATCTGCCATTCCTTTTTCACCAGCTTTCAGGTAACTGCGAGGATCATACACCTTCTTGTTACCGATTTCGCCGTCGACCTTGAGAATGCCATCATAATTCTTGTAAAAATGATCAGCGATCGGACGAGTGAAAGAATATTGTGTGTCGGTATCAACATTCATTTTAACCACACCGTAGTCCAGTGTTTCACGGATCTCTTCGAGCAAACTACCGCTTCCACCATGGAAGACCAGGTCCATCTCTGCCTCGGCACCATATTTGGCGACCACAGCTGCCTGACCATCCTTGAGGATGTCAGGGCGAAGCTTCACAGCGCCGGGCTTGTAGTGCCCGTGCACGTTACCGAAGGTGGCGGCAAAGGTAAAGCGACCTATGGACTGCAAGGCTTCGTAGACCGCCAGCATGTCTTCAGGAGTCGTATATAAGTGTTCTTCAGGAGTGTCTTCAGTGCCTGCGGAGCCGTCTTCTTCACCACCCACGACACCCGCTTCGACTTCCAGCACAATCTCGTTTTCAGCAGCAAGTTTCAGATATTCCTGTGAAATGGCGATATTTTCTTCCAACGGAAGAATG
>JBDQII010000224.1:0-8458 GCA_040264395.1 Verrucomicrobiota bacterium | reverse complement strand
TAAGGCTGAATACAGTCAATCACCGAAGCCACTTTACCCACGCGTCCATCTTTGAATTTGAGCAAAGTAACACTCGTCGTCTCATATTCATAAGCCTTGAAATCCTTGCTTGATGAACCCGTCGAAAGACTGGTCACGGATTCAACATCGGTGCCCATGCATAACAGAAGCGCATCCAGAGCATGACAACCGGCCGAAAGCAAGCTGCTCCCTCCTGCATCCTTCCTGGTATTCCATCGATACTGCCCATACCAGGGACCGATGCCGTGGTAATAATCAATCTCACCATAATGAATGCGACCAAGGAGTCCTTCATCAATAATGGATTTAGTGGTCAAGAATTGACTACTGTAACGACATTCAAAACAAATGCATGAAAGGACGCCCGCCTTCTCGATTGCATCACGTATGGCAACGCAATCCTTCCAGGAGAGGGCCATTGGTTTTTCCAGAATCACATGTTTTCCGGCCCTGGCGGCTGCCACCGCATGATCACGGTGCTGGTAAGGGTAACTGCAAATCGATACGGCATCAATGGAGGGATCATTCAACATGTCTTTCAAATCCTGATAACACTGAATCGAGCTGCCGTGCTCCGCACTGACTGCATCTGAATTCAAAGAACGTGAAGAATAAACCGCACACACCTCCGCCTGAGAAGTCGCATTAATGGCCTGAATGTGCGCGCCCGCTACCCAACCATAACCGATGACAGCTACTTTAATTTTTTTCATGAACCGTGTATTAAATTTAGATTGTTGAAAGTTTAAGTTTCATCACCTGAAGGAACAAGTGCGGGTTTTGAATCTATACTAAAAGTTCTTTTACCACTTTCGCTTCGGGTTGATCGACCAGTTTAAATTCCCGCGGACCACTGCGGAAAGCAAGTTCATGATGATTCAGTCCAAATTGATGAAGCACCGTAGCCAGCCAATCATAATGATGCACGATTCCGTCTATTGCATGGTGGGAAAACTCATCTGTTTGCCCGTGAACATATCCTCGCTTCATTCCGCCGCCAGCCACCCACATGCTGAAACCGTAGGTGTTGTGATCGCGCCCCACTTTATCGCGCCGATCCAATCCTTCACGAAATTGAATCACCGGCAAACGCCCCATTTCCCCACCCCAATGGACCAGGGTCGAGTCCAGTAACCCACGCTGTTTGAGATCCTTCACCAGGGCGGCAGCCGGCTGATCAATTTCAGCGCATCGTTGAGGCAAAGCGGTCTTGATCGATCCATGATGATCCCACACCTGCCCGTTGCAAAGGATCTGAACAAAGCGTACCCCTCGCTCAACAAGACGCCGCGCGATCAGGCATCGCGTTCCGTAATCACGGGTCGCATCCTGATCCACGCCATACATCGTACGTGTGTGTTTGGATTCCCCTGAAATGTCAAAAGCCTCCTTGGCAGCCGATTGCATGCGCGCAGCCAGACCATAACTCGCCATGCGCGCCTGGAGATCGTTTTCACCTGAATGCTCCTCCAGATGCTTCCGGTTGAGTGCATCCAACAATTCCAACTGCGTCCGCTGTGCTTTTCCTCGGAGATGACGAGGTGCATCCAAATTAAATATTCGAGGTGTTTTTGGGCGCACCATTGTACCTTGAAAAATTGAGGGCAAGGGACCGTTACTCCAATTCTCCCCGCCAATCAAGGGTAGCCCTCGAGGGTCGGTCAAAGCGACGTAGGCAGGAAGTTCCTGTGATTCACTGCCTAGAGCATTGAGCAACCAACTTCCAAGGACCGCACGACCACTGCGATGTTGCCCCGTGTTCATCGCATAATTCGAAGGCAAATGGTTATTCACTCCGGTATGCATGGAGCGAATCAAAGTAATATCATCCGCGATGGACCCAAGGTGAGGCACAAGCTCTGAAAGTTCCATCCCACATTGCCCGTGCGGCTTGAATTTCCAGAGAGGTGCCATGATTTCGCGGCTCGCTTGTGCCGCATTGTCGAATTTGATGTCTTCCGGAAAGTTTTTACCATGCCATTTGTAGAGCTCAGGTTTGGGGTCAAATAAATCTATCTGACTGGGCCCTCCCAACATGAACATGGAGATCATGGCTTTCGCCTGCGCAGGTTTGGGGGGATGCTTGGGCAGAAGATCGAAGGAAGTAGGTTGATCTATGGGCTTTGCCAGCGCTTTACTCTCACTCGCAAGCAACCCGTCCTGCTTCAGCAACCACGGAGTTGCCACACTACTTAAGGAGAAAGCTGATGATGCGAGAAAATGTCTTCTGGAGCACAATTTTGTTTGCATGCGATAGGATATAGGTTGTGAACTTCAATCGATATAAAGAAAGCGATTTGATGCGACCAGAGTCTGACAAAGGGTCGCCAGAGCACGTTTTCCTGCAAGCGTGGGATCTTTCGAAAGCTGCTCTTGCCAGGTGGGGTCTTTGTCTTCGATGAATTGCAGTGTTTGTGATTCAAGATACCTCAGGCACATCTTTTTGTCGGATTTATCAGGCAAAGAGGCAAACAGTCGAACAAACAAATCCTCCAGCCATGGGGTGGCGGCATCAAGGTCGCCATCTATCGACTCCGCCATTCTTTCCGACCAGTCGACCATTTGTGAATCATTCATGAACCAGAGAGATTGAGTCGCTACCGTTGTTTGAGGGCGTATCTCACAATTCGGTGTCATTCGAGGGAGATCAAAGGTTGCCAGCATATTCAAGGGTTTGTTGCGCTGCATTTGAATGTACAGGCTTCTTCGATTGGCATCGCCCCGCCCGGAATCAACACCTGCTTTCAAACCGTCCTTGATCTTTCGCACGCCGATGACGGTTTTGCCTTCCTGATTTTCAGTCACCGGCAAACTGGCACCACCCAGCTGTGGATTCAATAAACCTGCAGCCACAAGTAAGGAGTCGCGCAAGGACTCGGCGTCCAGTCGCTTAAGATTGGCTCTTCCCAAAAGCATATTTTCAGGGTCCACTCGCTGCAGATCCTCGCGTCGTGCGGAGCTTTGACGATAGGTATGCGAACTGAGGATTTGACGAACAAGCCTTTTGAGGTCCCAACCGTGGTCCACAAAATCCCCGGCCAGCCAATCAAGGAGCCCCGGGTGTGTGGGGGTGGCTCCAGAAAGACCAAAATCTCCCGGTGTCGCCACAATCCCGCGCCCCAGCAGATGCATCCATACTCGATTCACAAAAACCCTTGCGGTCAATGGATGCGTGTTTCTGGTGATATGACGGGCATAAGCCAGGCGGCGCCCGGTCGTGGGAAGGTTTTCATCATTTTCAGGCAGCACAGCATCGAGTCCATTCAGCCTCAGAGCCGTCAGTTCACCAGGCTGAACTTTTTGAGTCGGGCTCTCAGGATTCCCTCGAAAGAAAACCTTACTTACCGGAATCACATCTGGCTGCTCAGTAGTGGCCAGGATCATTTTCCGATCAGGTTTCGTGGCACGCACGGCTGCGACTTTTTCAAACTCTTTCTCAAATTTCCGGTATGACGGAGCGTCATATTCCACCAGGAGACCAATGATCGTGGAAACTGGTTTAACCATCGGAAAATCATCCAACAATTTCTTTTGCTGTCCGGTTCTTTGTTTCGATGGATCCCTGACAGCCGAACGAAGGACTTCCTGGAACTCAAGGGGAACATCCGACAATTTTCGTTCCTGAATATCAAGCGCAACAACCTCCCGCCTTGCCTTGATATCATCCTCCAGTTTTTTGGCTTTTGCTTCGATGCGGTCGATTTCGGCGGCAAGATCTGGCTGGGTTAAATCAATGAGTCGTGCATCGTGTCGTCGCCATTGATCCAATGAAAATGCTGGATCGAATATGGAACGAAAACTGTAGTAATCATCAATACCCACTGGATCATATTTGTGGTCATGACACTGAGCGCAGCCCACCGTCAGCCCCAGCATTGAGGAACTGACAACTTTCAGCATTTCCGCCACAGCATTGTTACGGTCCATTTTTGTATTGGTCGTGCGTGTGGCATCGGGGGCCATCTGAAGAAATCCGGTGGCTGCGAGCAACGATTCGTGTTCAGAATTGAAGATATCAATCTCTCCCTGGATCATTTCGTCACCCGCCAGTTGTTCCTGAAAAAACTGGTCAATGGGTTTGTTTTGATTGAATGATCCCATGACATAATCACGATATCTCCAGGCATGAGGCCGGGCGGGGTCATTGAGTGCGCCCCCATCACTCTCGGCATAACCTGCGGCATCGAGCCAATGGCGCGCCCAGCGCTCCCCAAAATGAGGAGAGGATAAAAAGGTACTGACCAATCGATCCCAGGCGTTTTCACGCGTATCATTCAAAAAAGATTCCACTTCTTCTGGCGTAGGCGGCAATCCTCTTAAATCAAAACTCAATCGACGTATGAGAAGATGCTTTTTCTCCACCGGCGACGGACTCAGACCTGCGTCATTGAGTTTGCGCCCGATGAAGGCGTCTATCGGATTTGTGCACGCCTCGTCCAACACACTTGGGATGAAAACTTTCCTGAGGGTGGCGAAGGACCAGTGATCCAGTTCCTCTTTTGTGTAGCGCGCATCTTCCACATTTTCAGGTTCAGGACGAACTGTTTGACTGCCTTGTGTGATCCAGTCATGGATCACTTGCTTCTCTTCCGGGGAAAGCTTTTTCTCTCCTTCGGGCATGTCATCGGACTCTACACGCTCCCATAGCAGACTTTTTGAAGGATCACCAGGCGCAATCGCTTCCCCAGATTCTCCTCCCTGCTGCATCAGGCGGACCAAGCGTAAATCAAGACCACCTTTCCGGATTTCACCCTCTCCATGACAGTGAAAACACATCGCCTTGAAAATAGGTCTTACATCCCGCTCGAAAGTAAGCTCCTTTTTGCCTTGCTCATCACCTTTGGCATCAGTGGCCATCAGGTGAGTGAAAGCCATAACCATAAATGTCAGTAAAGATGAAGATCGCTGATTAATCATAGTTATCCTGAGACTGTAAAAGCGTTGTAGAACAATTTGTGGATACTGGTGGCATTTAAAGCTATTCGAACTCAAAGGGCAATCCTGTTGTTTTAAGAAAAGGTTATCTTGGACAAGGCACCGGGTTTGTGATTTATTCACATTTTGAAGACATGGAAGATACAAACTCACTCATCGAATTTCGCAGACAAAAGTTACGGGATTTGAATGAAAAGGGAATGAACCCTTTTCGCAACAAATTCACGCCCTCGGAGACCTGCGCGCAAGCAAAGGAAAGTTACGAAGAAGGACGTCCGACAAAACTGGCTGGCCGCATCAGTGCACAGCGAGTCATGGGGAAAAGTCAGTTCCTGGACATTAAGGACGGAAGCGGGCGCATGCAGATTTATGCGCAGAAGCAGCACCTTGGCGATGAGGCATTTCAGTTACTGAAAACGATGGACATGGCAGATTTCATTGGAATCGAAGGTACCATGTTCACCACAAAGATGGGTGAAATTTCAGTCAAAATCGACAGTTTCATCGTGCTCTGCAAGGCATTGCGTCCACCTCCTGAAAAGTGGCATGGATTGGAAGACACGGAAATACGCTATCGCCAGAGATATCTGGATCTGATGGCCAGCGACGAGGTCAAGGATGTATTTATCAAACGCAGTCAGATCATCCGTGAAATCCGCAACTATCTTCATGACCATGCCTACATGGAAGTAGAAACCCCTATGATGCAATCCATCCCGGGGGGCGCAGCAGCTCAGCCGTTTGTTACTTTCCACAATGCACTGGGTTGCCAGTTTTACATGCGCATTGCTTTGGAGCTATATCTGAAGCGCCTGCTGGTAGGCGGTATGGACAGAGTCTTCGAAATTGGAAAAAACTTCCGTAACGAGGGTATTTCACGCAGACACAATCCCGAGTTCACCATGCTCGAAGCCTATCAGGCATATGGGGATTACGAATCCATGATGGAATTGGTTGAGGGAATGATCACTCACGTCTCACAGAAAGTGCTTGGAACATTGGTCATCGAACACAAGAACCGTGAAGGTGAGGTCACCCGCACCATCGATCTGACCACTCCCTGGAGGCGGGTCTCTTACAAAGAATTGATCTGCGACAAGGCAGGTAACGACTGGTTTGAAATCAGCCCGCAGGAACGCAAAGCAAAAGCTATCGAACTGGGCGCTGAAATCCACGAGACAGATGAGGATTTCGAGGTATCCAATGCGATCTTCGAGAAATTTATCGAGCCCAAACTCATTCAACCTACCTTTGTGACGCATCTTCCAAAGGAATTGGTACCACTTGCCAAACTGTCTCCCAACGACAATTCAACCGTGGAGGTCTTTGAGTGCTGCATTAATGGTCAGGAAATTGCACCTGCCTACACGGAGCAAAACGACCCCGTACAGCAACGTGAGCGCCTGGAAGATCAGGCAGGCGAGGAGCAGCAGAAACTCGATGAAGACTTCTTGATCGCGCTGGAGCATGGCATGCCTCCCGCAGGTGGAATGGGCATGGGCATTGATCGCTTGTGCATGATGTTACTGGGTCAGGAGAGTATCCGCGATGTGCTGCTATTCCCACAGATGAAACCGAAAACTAAGAACACCCCGTCATCAGAAGGAGCAGAAGAGAGCAAGCAGGAGGACATTGAAGGGTCGACGAAAGAATCTGAAAAGGCTTGATCGCCACCACTTGAGTTACACAAGAACGCCCAGCGATTCCAGATAGGCCTCCTGATCTTCAAGGAGGCCGTCTGGATGCGTTACTTTCAATCCCGCCCAGGATTTCAATCCATCAGTTTTACCTGTAATATGAGTGCGTTTGAAAAAACGTACTGCTGAAAGAAAGTTCCTGTCCAGCCTTGCATCATCCAGAATAGCCCCCGAAAAATCACAACCTTCCAGATCCGCTCCGGATAAATCAGCTCCCGTAAGATCTGCGCCCTCAAATTTACCGAATGTCAGGTTCGCATGCTGGAAATTCACCCCCTTGAAATTGGCGTGACTGAAATCACATGACTTGAGATGCAATCCACTTAAATCACGCGTCTGTGGATCCCAACCAGAGAAATGAGCACGGACTATCACTCGCGGATCCCCATCGATATGCCGATACGCATCAAAGGTCGGCAGTCGTTTGAAAGACTCACACTCCTCGCGTGAGCTAAATCGAGTTGCATCCAATCTCTGTTCCTTCCAGGGGTCGGCTTCATTGTGGTAACCGGTCGTTCTCTCCCAGAACCCCAAGCGATCCTTCTCCAGAAACTCAACCCGCTTCACCCATTTCAAGCTTTTGTAGAAATACCTTGAGGGTACCACCACTCGCAGAGGAAAGCCATGTGCGTGAGACAATGGACGTCCACCCTGCGAATGGATCAACCAGGCCTCATCCAGAGCCATTGCGAGCGGAATGCTCGTGTCATGCCCTCTGGCCGAATAGGCAAGAAAACGCACGAAGGTGCAGGAGGAAGGGATCTCAATCATATGATGAGCAAGAAAGTCTCTGAGCATAAACCCTTGAAATTCCGTATTCCTCCGGCTCCATCCCGTCACGCAGTGCACGTCCATGCTCAGTGTTTTCTGAGGCATTTTCAGGACTTGCGGAAAATTAAATTCAGCAATGGAATGGTGGGTGATCGCAAGCTCAAGTCGCCACACAGCAGGATCTATCATGGGTGGTTCAGCAACTTTTTCCCCCACAACAGGGAATTTGCGAGTCAATACCTGCCCCGGTGGCAGGCGCTGTTGTTGAGATTTGTCAGCATCCATGAGGGATAGGTCATCAAAACAGTTTCCCTGGCAAAAAGTCAACCAAGGTTTACGGGTCAAGAAAGACAGGGAACACTTCAGATTTTGACATTGCACCGTACTGAAATTCTGGGAGAATCAACACATATTCCATGAGAAAAAACCTGAATAACAAGCGTGTGACAATTCAATCGAAGTGGGTCTGGTTGGCATACCTGCTTCCCATGTGTTCGACAGCCATTGGAGCCGACTGGGTTTCGATGTTCAATGGCGAGGATTTCACCGGCTGGGTCCAGCGCGGAGGCAAGGCCACATATCATATTGAAGACAAAATGATCGTCGGCACAACGGTCAAAGGCACCCCCAACGCTTTCCTTTGCTCTGCCAGAGACTATAGTGATTTCATTCTGGAACTGGAATACAAGGTGGATCCCCAGATGAATTCCGGCATCCAGATCAGGAGTGAAAGCAAACCAGCGTACCACAACGGGGTTGTGCATGGTTATCAGGTGGAGATCGACACCAGTCAACGTGCCTGGTCAGGGGGTATTTATGATGAGAGCCGCCGAGGCTGGATTAATGACTTATCGAGCAACGAGGCGGCCCGAAAAGCCTTCAAGCAGAATGAATGGAACCATTATCGTATTCAGGCCATCGGAGACTCCATCAAGACATGGGTCAATGGGGTTCCTGCAGCCGATCTCAGAGATGCTCAGACGCTGACAGGTTTCATTGCACTTCAGGTCCATGGGACAAACATGGATAAGCCC
>JBDQII010000223.1:0-8470 GCA_040264395.1 Verrucomicrobiota bacterium | reverse complement strand
GGCAATATCATAACCTTGGATATTGGGTGGCACCTTGGGAAACATCCATTGTTGAATTTCCCTTGCCGTTTGCAACCTTTCTTCATGGACTTCCAACTCAAGCTGTGCCTGCTTGCGCTCGGTAATATCACGCAGAAAAGCCGCTATCATCAGACGGCCGTGCATTTCCAGGCTGCTGCGACTGATTTCCAGAGGAAAACAGGAACCATCCTGTCGATTGCCTACCACTTCCAACAATTGACCGTAAGCTGAATTTGAAAGGTGGTCATTACCATCGAACCCCAAGTCTTTACCGTCAGATAATAACATCGATAGATCGTTACCCAACAGAGCCTCAGCAGAATACCCAAACAATTGAGAAACAGCAGGATTAGCAAAAAGAATAGTGCCTTCTTCGTTCATAAGAACAACACCATCCGTTGAATTTTCCCAAAGCAGACGATAACGAAGCTCGTTTTCCCTAAGATCACTCTCCGCTTTTTGGCGGGCTTTGCGTGTCGCAGCATCACCCAGCTCCCTTTCAACGGCTACCACCAAACGAGCAAGCTGACCTTTCATGAGATAATCATGCGCACCAGACTTCATGGCGGCTACTGCCACATCTTCACCAATCCCTCCGGATATGATAATGAACGGTAGATCCAATCCCGTTGATTTGACTATTTCAAGAGCAGCAGGAGCGCTGAAGTCTGGAAGGTTATAATCGGAAAGGATGAGATCCCATTCGCGGTGAGAGAGAGCTTCTTGAAGTTCATCCGCCGTTTCGACGCGTTCATAATCTAACTCATACCCACCCTGCTCAAGAACCTCAGCCATGATGATAGCATCAAATTCAGAGTCTTCGATAATGATAACACTCAGTTTACTATTCATTGGGATTCACCTGATCATTGGACAAGGCAACCCTGATCTGCCAAGTTCCTGTCTTCCACACAAGCATGATTAAAACCAAGAGAAGAATAATATTGAAGAGGAAAATGAGTTGAACGAGTTCTTTTCCATCAGAGGGAATCAATATCAAGCTACCCAGATATGCCAACACCACCGTGAACGGAACA
This sequence comes from Verrucomicrobiota bacterium, assembly GCA_040264395.1. GTDB lineage: Bacteria > Verrucomicrobiota > Verrucomicrobiia > Limisphaerales > AAA164-E04 > AAA164-E04. The sequence goes on along the minus strand of JBDQII010000223.1, from coordinate 7,412 downwards.
AGGAGCGCTCGATACCTTTTAAGTGCCAGCAAATTGGAAAGAAGCACATTACTGCACGAAAGAAAAAGCATGGCTGCAGAGAACCATGGTAATAAATCCAACACCATCGACAACCCCACCTCACTGCTGATGACACGTTGAGCAAAGCCATTGAGCAGGCCTGAACCCTTCATTCCTCGCATGTAATCTATCAAATAAGGCCATCCCCATGAAAGACTGAGAAAGAAACAGAACACAATACCGCCTAGAAGCAGGGTTCCAGCCATGGTTGAAATCAATATGGAACTTGATTGCCCCTCGCGATGAGATTTCACAAGTTTTGGAAACATTACGCCTGCCAATGGGCCCAACAACATGAACAAACCCCGTCCCAGTGTGCCTGCCATGGCATAATAGGAGGACTCTGTTTTGGACATCAGTGCCCTGAAGAATATGGTATCCGCACTCATCATCATTTGGAAAACAATTGGAGCCAAAGCAAGCGGCAGAATACCGCGCAACCACTTGCCCCACCCGCAAGTGATACTCTTGTGTTTAACAAGATGGGGGCGAGCCGCCGAGTAAACCATCAATAAAGCAATAAAGACACCTGCCAACACGCCCAACATGACAGATTGCGCAGAGGCTCCCAGAAGAATACTCAACAGAAATACGAATACCAACCTACCTGCCCCATTTGCCAGCAGTGACCAACCCAGCCATGAAAACCGCTGAGCCCCCTGCAACACCCCCATGAACACGGGCAGCCAAAGAAGAAGCAAGCCTGCCAGCAAGGTAATGATCAGCGGCAGGGCTTGATCCATTTTATAAAAGGAAAAAATAGGTTTGTGAAAAAAAGCAACCACACTGACGAGTGCTAACCAAACAACTAAGGTAAGCTTAATGATACCGTAGGCGTGGTAGGTCATCCTTTGGCGTTCCGAATCAGAGGTGGCCGAAGCAGTCTCATGCGTAAAGACTGTTTGAATGCCGGGCGTGGCACTCATCATCAAGGTCAAAACCCCCAGCAAAGCAGCAAACAATCCATACTCCCCGTCTTTTGGTAGCATATCGAATGCTATAAAATGAACCGCAAACATGAGCACACCTGCAAGCGTGTTACAAAAAATCATCCATGAACTTTGACGGAAAAAACTCATTTTAATCAGGTCTCAAGTTTAATGATTCGTCATGTGATGTTTTTCAATAACTACTTCCGAAGCATTGAATGTAGATTCGGAATGATCGCTATTTTTCACACATCCTACCCAAAAACCAGTTCCGTAAGATAGATGACACAACAACATCAATGGCATAGCCAGCAGACTATTTCGAAATCCAAACGATTTGATATTCACCATCATTTGCCACAGCAATGCCAGTCCATACAAAAGAAAAGGCAAGAGCATGAGCATCGCTGGGGAAGATCGAATCTGCACAGTCCCCGGAACAAACAAACCGATATTTATGAGGGTATAAACGAGAAATAAAGCGGGAGCCATGTTCAACAGTGAGCTCGAACTGGGGTGGCGCCTAAATTGCTGTGCCCGCCCGCAACCGTAACGGTACAACATGTAAAGAAAACTTCCAACGGTACTTCTGGGGTAACGTTTAACAGTAAGTGTCGGGTCATAAAACAGACGCCCCCCTTCATCTGCAATGGATTCCATTAATGCATTTTCCTCGTTCGGATAAAGAGCCTCATCAAATCCACCCGCTTTCTCAAATGCACTTTTTCGTATCAACAGATTACAGAGGATCAACTCCTTTTCAGAGCTGGCCCTTTGTTTTCCAATGGACACGTACCTGGATCGACTGGGCCCAAAGGTTAATGCACTCCCTAGTAACACTTCAAAAATTGTTTGAACAAAACTGGCATCCTCTGGACATAGATTGGGCCCACCCACGACTTCTGCATCTGACTTTCCCAGCCAATCCATGACTCTTTCCCATGACTGAGGGGTGAGGATTGAATCGTCATCCAGGAAGTAAAGCCATTGGCCGGAGGCATGCTTTACGGCGACATTTCTCTGAATCGAAGGCATTCGACCTCGAGTAATGATCATCTCTGCAAAATCTTCTGGAACATCCAACACCCTGAGAGATTCAATCGATGGAAGGGTTTCCTGGTCAGGAGGTGCCGCGACTATGATTGAAAGTATCGGGCAGTTTGAAGTCATGGCAATGATCTGAAAAACCGCAGGTATTTTTCAACACAATTTTCGAGCGAGCGAATGGAGATCCATTCGTCGGCGGTGTGCGCTTGATCAATGCTTCCCGGTCCAAAAACGATACAAGGCGTACCGTTTTGAGCAATGAAGGCAGCATCACAAAAGTAATCAACACCCAGGGGTTTTTTCTGCCGTGACAGGGCCATTAATTTTTGAATCCAGGGCAGATCAGGTTGTGTTTCCATCGCTGGACATTCTGCATCCCGCCTGTAATCCAGGGATGCTTTGATACCTCTTTTTCTAAGGGCGGTTAGTATTTCCTTTGCAATGGCAGCGTTACTTTCGCCAGGAAGCGTCCTGCGATCTGCAGAGATGGAGCAAGTATCAGGCACAATGTTGGGTTGTTTGCCACCACGTATGGTTCCCACATTAATGGTTGCGGATCCCAGTAGAGGATGCCTGCGCCGGTTTAATTGTTCTCGATAATCCTGTTCCAGAAACTGAACAGCACTCGCCATCGAATGAATGGCATTGTTACCAAGTGACGGCCGGGCCCCATGAGCAGCCAATCCACGCGTTTGCAAATGAAACCACATGGCTCCTTTGTGAGCGGTCACGATCTTGTTGGAAGTTGGCTCTCCAACAATGGCCAGATCGTAAGGCTTATTCCGTTTTGAAAACGAACGTGAGCCCAGCTGACCGTATTCTTCATCCACCATACATGCTAAGTGGATTTCCGTGTTTCTGGGGCGGTCAGGACTGGCTGAGACCTTGGCAAGGGCATTCATCATTGCCGCGATACTTCCTTTTGTATCACAGGCGCCTCGCCCATAAATCCTGCCTTGCTTGATGTGCGGGTTTAATTGTCTCCCATCCGCAACGACCGTATCCATGTGAGGTGCCAGCAGCAAGCGGTGACAGGGTCGTGAACAAGGTTTGTATTTCAACACAAGGTTACTGCGCTTACCTTTCACCAACTGATATTTAAAATCCAAACCCAGTTTGGCACCACGCTGAGCAAGCATGTCAGCAACACGCTCTTCCCCGTTTAACGCATCGTCCGAGCAAAAAGCAGGGTTCACACTTGGGATGGATATCAAGTCCATCAACAAGGAGCTCACAGCTGACCTGGTATCTGCTTTTTTCAAGCTTATATACTAATAATACTCAACTTAATGTCGAGCGACGAATCTCTGAACCGGCAAAACCGAAAATCATCCCTGTCTTTTGAACCATGTCCGGGATGAGGGTGATTGAGATTCCGGGATCAAGGCAAACCAAGGCCCGTTTTCAAAGTTGCAAGCAGGTCCTGAATCGTGACACGTGACTGATTGGTGGTATCACGTTCACGCAGCGTCACGGTATCCAACAGATCCGGGTTCTCTCCGAGAGTATCGAAATCAATGGTCACGCAATAGGGAGTCCCTATTTCGTCCTGACGTGCATATCTTTTTCCAATGGCCCCAGCCTCATCGTAGAAACAATTGAAATGAGGTTTAAGCAGGTCGTATACAGCTTTCGCTTTTTCAACAAGTTCCGGTTTATTTTTAAGTAAAGGGAACACGCCTACTTTGATGGGCGCAACGCTAGGATGGAATCGCATGACGATGCGCTTCTCTAGCACCCCTTTTGCATTGGGAATCATGGCCTCATGATATGCGTTGCAAATCAGCGCCAGAACCATTCGATCCACACCAGCACTGGGTTCAATGACGTGTGGTATGTAGCGGGCTTTGGCTTCTTCATCAAAATATTCCATCGACTTACCACTGTGTTCCTGATGTTGAGTCAAGTCGTAGTTGGAGCGTGCAGCAACACCTTCCAATTCCTGGACTCCGAAAGGAAATTTAAACATGATGTCCACCGTCGCACGGGCGTAGTGGGCCAATTCATCGTCCGTCTGCCAGTGTAACTCAAGGGAATCAGAAGGGAGCCCAATGCTCTCATACCAATTCAATCGCTGGTTTACCCAGTAGCCATGCCACTGTTTCCATCCCCAGTTGGATTCGGGCGAGTCCGTGGGGGCCCCTTCTGCTGGAGCCCCTCCCTGACCATGCGCAATCTCGTCGGGTTTGATGAAAAACTCGAGTTCCATCTGCTCGAATTCGCGTGATCGAAAGGTATAGTTTCGAGGGTTAATTTCATTCCGAAAGGCTTTACCGATTTGGCAGATTCCAAAAGGGATTTTTTGCCGCGAGACATCAGAAACGTTCTTGAATTGAGCAAAAATTGCTTGGGCAGTCTCAGGGCGAAGGTAGGCGACGTTATCCTCTGTTTCAACGGGGCCAACATACGTTTTGAACATCAAATTGAATGCCCGTGGCTCCGTCTTGTCGGATCCACACTCGGTCACCATTTTACTTGGTTTCTTGAGGCAAGGGGTGTTGTCGACCTGATCTGCCCTGAATCGACCTTTGCAATCTTTACAATCTACCATGGGATCACTGAAGGTAGATGTATGTCCACTGGCTTCCCATACCTTCGGATGCATGATGATGGTTGCATCCAATCCTAATACATCCTCCCGATCGCGGGTCATGGATTGCCACCACAGATCCTTGACATTACGCTTCAATTCAGCGCCCAGCGGGCCGTAGTCCCAGAACCCGTTGATGCCTCCGTAGATTTCTGAAGATTGAAAGATGAAACCACGTCGTTTGGATAACGACACGATTTTTTCCATGAGTTCATTTACCTTGGGCTCTGCCATAATTCTTATTGGGTCAAAACCACAAGTGTCTCCTTGACCACAAGACGTTGTCAAGCAGCCAAAACGTCAGGAGCACATGATTTATGCATTATCTTGCTCTTTTAATCGCAAAAAGCCTCCAGCAGCCTCTTCACGAATACCAAATGATCTTCATACACCTAAATCAAGCGTTAGGCCCAGCTGCCTCTGAAACGAAAAAAGGATAGCATGTCCTGGGAAACAAACCAAAAGAATACAATTTCGTAACTCAATACAAAGTTGATGTGCTTGATGTCGGCAGGGAATGTGAGGACAATCAACAGGTGAAGCCCTATCAGACGTTTAAATTTTGCCCGTCGTGTGGAAAAGCGCAGCCTCCAATCGAACGACCTTGCTTTGTTTGCAGCGCTTGCGCACACACCTACTTTTTCAATCCTACGATTGCCGCTGTTGGTATGATCTTGAATGATGAGGGAAAACTATTGTTTATCGAACGCGCTCAAGAACCAGCCAGGGGCAAATTAGCTTTTGTGGGAGGATTCATTGATGCAGGTGAAATCGCCGAGTTGGCGCTTGAGCGTGAAATCAAGGAGGAGGTGGGCCTGAAGGTAGAAAACATTAGATACCTGGCCAGTTTCCCGAACACTTATCTATACAGGAACATTAACTATCCTGTGCTTGATTTTTTCTTTTCGGCAACCTGCAGACGCCCAAACGTCTTATTGGATCCAAACGAAGTGGCAGGACTTCATTGGCTGAACCCAAAAGATGTCAGGACAGATGAATTGGCTTTTGAATCCATGAAAAAAGCATTCGAGCGCTGGACCCAATTGAACCCAACTGATTGAGGATGGCGGTTCGAAAATGTTATGCCAATAAAGGTTGGATCACGTCTCCATGGACATCGGTGAGGCGTCTGTCGATACCATTATGTCGAAATGTCATTTTTTCATGATCGATCCCCAGCAAACGAAGTATGGTGGCGTGTAGGTCATAAACGGTTGTAGGATGATTTCGATCTGCAGGACGAAAGCCCCATTCGTCACTCTCTCCATGGGTAATTCCCCCATTAATGCCTCCGCCACATAACCAGTTTGTAAAGCAAAACGGATTGTGATCCCGACCCTTACCACCCTGTGCACAAGGCATGCGACCGAATTCGGTGGTCCAAAGGATCAATGTATCCTCAAGCATCCCCCGCTGCTTCAAATCCTCAATAAGTGCCGCTGTTCCACGGGCCATTCCCGTGGCTAGAGGCCCATGATCCCGGTGAATGTCTTCATGAGAATCCCAATTGCGGCGAGGAAAACCATTATCATTTCCAGACCAGATTTGAACAAAGCGGACACCACGCTCCAGAAGCCTTCGCGCAACCAGGCACTTTCGCCCCCAGTAATCGGTCTCCTCAACATCATTGATCTCTTTGGGAAAGGAGCTCTGTCCATGTTCCAGGCCATACTTGCGACGTATGTATTCGGGTTCTTTGGAAATATCCATCGCTTCAGGAGCACTCAATTGCATGCGAGCAGCGAGTTCATAGGCGCGTATCCTTGCTTCCAATCGCTCATCCCCTTCTCGCTCTGATTGGTGCTGCAGATTGGATGCTCTCAGTAAATCGAGCCCCTCTTCTTCGCTCTCTGGAGTGATATAATCATTCTTGGCAGCAAAAAGGTCATTGATTGGGTTCGTTCGGTTTGGGAAGATAACCGTGCCTTGATGATGCGTAGGTAAGAAGGCCGCATCCCAGTTCTTCGGCCCATTGGATGCATATCCCCGATGATCAGGCAAAACAACGAATGTAGGTAAATTTTCATTTAAACTTCCCAGTCCATATGAAATCCATGCTCCCATCCCAGGAAATCCAGGTCTTTGGAATCCAGTGGATTGCAGATAGGTCGCCTGACTGTGCACCCCTGTCTTCCCTATCAGGTTATGAACAAACGCCATGTCATCCACACATTTACCAAGAGGTGCCACGATCTCGCTGAGCCGTTTCCCCGATTGACCATGCGCGCGCCAGCCCCAGGGTGAGGCAAAGGTATTTCCTGGTTGACTTTGAAATAACTCAACAGATTCTCCAGGATCCCAAGTTTGCCCGTTCTTTTTGATGAGCATCGGTTTGTAGTCAAACGTATCGACATGACTCGCTGCTCCTGCCATGAAAAGCTGGATCACGCGTTTCGCCTTGGGAAGATGCCGCATGAACGTTTCATTGCCAGGGTTCACGGAGGGCGCTGCGAGTAGCCCTTGGCTTTTGAGCAAGCTGGCAAGAGCAATGCCACCCAAACCACCTCCGGATTGCCAGAGAAACTCCCTCCTTGATGTTTGAAGACCTAATTTCATAAGGGTCCTCATACTCTACACAAAACCCACATCTCTAACAATCCTAAGAAAATTAGAACATTTTCCTTTGGTTGCGTTTCAATGAATCGTGATGTATTGATTCACCATGAGCAGGAAGCCCCTATTAACTCACACGCTTACCATAATATGCACATTGGCAGTGCACTTTCATGTTCTTGGAGATAATCATTCATCTCAGCCGGAAGACGCATCGGATATTCTGAATTGGG
>JBDQII010000222.1:0-8477 GCA_040264395.1 Verrucomicrobiota bacterium | reverse complement strand
TATACACCGGCCGGGGCCGGGGCAGGGGGCAGGGTGAGATTGAGCTCAATTATTTTGGATTCTGGATTCGTCATTTCAGTCTGTTACAGGATAGGCCAGATTCCGTTGGCAATCGGTTTTCCCTTAAAAAGGGTCGGATCCATTTGCACGTGCTGGAATCGGTTTTGGTTGATGGTATAAACAATATGCACTTGATTGTTCTTTGTTTGAACAATAGATGGGTTTTGAAAATGTTCGGATGGGCCCTGATCGAGAACTTCAATAGCTTCCCAATCTTTCCCATTTGAACTGACCGCCAGATTGATACGGTCGGTTAACTTCGGACTATGGTTGTAAACGATGGCAAATCTCCCGTCGTTCAATTTTACGGCGTCAAACCCACTGTTCGGCGCAGGTATGGCCAAACGTTTCATGGGCTGCCAGCTCTTGGCACCGTTGTAGCTCCAGAATTCGGTCAGGTAACCTTGTTTGGTTCGACACAAAACCTGAATATTTTGATCATCATGCATCAATATCGAGGGCTCCGTAGCTCTATACTCACCGGGGAAATTCAAGGGTTTTGTTTTCATGAATCCCCAGTTCTCCCTGAAAGGAGTGACAAATTCAAGATGGACACGCCAACCCGCGTTTGCTGTGGCAGATGGGCAGAGTAATCTCCCGTCCTTAAGCTCGATGGCCTTGCTTTTGATGGGGCCGTGTATGCCTTTTCTCAAATTTTTCTCCTTCGTCCACGAATGACCTCCATCATATGAGATTTTCATGCGGCCCGACCATGTTTCACGCGAAAGTCCCACCTGATAAAACAAGACCAACTGACCATTGGAAGCTTTGGTTAAGACCGGATTCCAACAAGCTTGCTGAGCGCCTGTTTTTTTTGTGGCGTGAGACGCTACCATAGTGGGGGGAGACCATGTTTTTCCGTCCCAACGGGATTGCTGAATAGTGACGTCCGCATATCCAGGGCGTGAGCCACTTGCCCAGACAAGGATCAAACCATCCTTGGTTTCGATAATGTTTGGAGTGTCGTTGTATGGGGAAGACAGGTTCTGTATGTCAGATTTGAGATTGGCACCTTGAGTTGTGAAACACAAAAGCATCCCCAAAAAAATAAGCATGGAACCGATCCATGGTTTCAGTAAACGTGAAATCATGAGGTGACCATAAGCATTTGCCGACTGGGTTTCAATCCCAGACTGGCAACTTTAAAAGGTTCTTCCTGATGAGATTCCTTAAAAAATACAATACACTGGACAACCTGTGTTCTGGCTTCCGCTGTTATTCTGTCTTGATATTTACAATCAATACTAGGGCTTGAGATTTGAGGGAGTGCGTGCATAATTTGCTAATCCCTATGAAAACAAAAAACACTCCTAAACCGGCTGGAACTGTGACTCGGCGAACGTTCCTTCGCAATGGCGTGATCGCCACTACGCTCATGGCTGCACCTTCATTGACAACACGCCTTCAGGCCAACAAGAACAGTCATCTCCAGATTTTTCAAATTGGTGTGGGTGGGATTGGGGGGATGCAGCGAAATGGTTTAAAAAAACACAAACGTTCCAAATTTGTCGGCTTTTGTGATATCGATAAAAACATCATGAAGAAAGTCGCTGCTGATTACGGTGGTGCCTGGACGGTTTCTGATTATCGCGAAGCTTTCGCCAATCGCGCAGATACTTTCGATGCTGTGATTGTGGACACGCCTGACTTTCATCATGCCCCGATGATGCTGACGGCGATGAAACACCGTAAACATATTTACGGTCAAAAGCCATTGGTTCAGCAATTGGATGAACTTCGAATGATCCGTGAAGGGTTGGCAGCTCGTCCCGAACTGGTTACTCAAATGGGAAATCAACGGGCATGTCGCACAGGGCGCATGCAATCCGTTGAAATGCTTCGGCGCAACCAATTAGGTAAGCCAGTGGCAGCTTACGTCTGGACTGGAGGGATCAAGAAAGGACATTATTTCGCCGACCCTTACAGTGATTTGCCTGCGGCAAAACCTGTGCCTGATAACTTGAATTGGGATTTATGGAGAGGGCCTCTCAACAAGGATATCGGCTACAGCGACGATCTGGCGCCTCGTCGTTGGAGAGCATACTGGGACACCGGCGGTGGGCAGTTGGCTGATTGGGGCTGCCATCTTTTAGATCTGCTCTACTTTGCCTATGACCTGCCTTCACCTGAATCGGTCATCACCCACACTCATCGAGCTTCAAATGCCGGACACTCTTCTCATAATCAGAGTACGCTTACCTATCCTGGCGGCGACCAATTTGCACGCGATAAATTCGTAGTGCAATACAACGACTCTGGCTTGTTACCATCATTCTCGGCACTTGGATTGCCGCCAATGAAAGTAGGGGCCAATCGAACAATGGTTGTTTGCGAAGAAGGAACCTTGCTGTTGGAAGCTAATGGTGGGATCACCATATTTCGTAATGGTAAAGTTGCGGAAAATGAACCCCTGCCAAAGGTTGAGCCACGTCATCATTGGGAGGACTGGGCCGAGCTCTGCCTGGGAGAAGACCGCTTCGTCTGGGCTCCATTTAATGTCGGAGTTAGAATTACTGAACCCGCTCTTCTGGCAGTGAAGGCAACGCGTTTTCCTGGCCAGGAACTGCTTTGGAATGCCAAAACCCACCGGTTTACAAATCATGATCAGGCAAACAAGGAAATTGTCAGTCGTGAATACCGTGATGGTTTTGCACCCCCCGCATTTGCTTGAAAAGAAGGAGGACCGCATCTTCAAAGCGTAGGTTCGTGATTTTTCTGGAGATCCTAAGCCCTGAAGTTTCGTCTTCAGGGCGCCTTACGTAATTTTGAAATTGTGCTTTTCAAATGCAATGTGCTCCCTAATGTAAAACATCAGATCAATGCTTATATGAAGAAGATTAATGCTAATTCCGCGATAAAAGGCGTGATCCAAGAGGAAGCTCCAATCAGAGCATTCACTTTGATCGAGTTGCTAGTCGTCATCGCCATTATCGCCATTCTCGCCGGAATGCTATTGCCGGCACTGGGGAGGGCGAAAGACAAAGCTCAGTTGACTTTGGATCTGAACAACGTCAAGCAGGTGCTTCTAGCAAGCCACATGTATGCTGGAGACAACGAGGATTATATCGCCCACCCGTCATGGGGAGGGAATTTGAGCGGTCCGGAAAACTGGCTTTATGCAACTAGTAACAAGGGTAGATTGCCGGGGCGTCCGAATGCGCCCGGGTCTGCCGCAGGTAAGGACGTGGACTCTCAAGCATTTGAAAATCAGTTGGCGTTTTTTCAAATAAGTCAACTGGGATCATATATTTCAGATCAGAAAGTACTTTGGTGCCCCAAGGATGTTTCATCCCGTCGCCGTGGTAAGCTCAAGGATTTATGGCTGGCTCGCCCGGTCAAAATTACATCTTATTGCTGGAATGGCACCATTGGTGGTTACAACAATATAGGAAAACCCGCGCTTCCGAGTGGGAAAACCTACAAGTTGACGAATTACAATGCGACTGACTGGCAGCTGTGGGAGCAGAACGAGCTCGACCCATTGAATTTCAACGATGCATCCAACGTACCTCCTCCTGGCAACACGGGTAACGGTGTTTCCATTCGCCATGCAGGTCTTGCTACATGGTGGGAACTCGATAATCGAAATGGTCAAAGCACTATAGATAATTTGCCCGGTGGTGCAGTGGTTGGGACCTTTGGGGGCAGTGCTGAAATGGTTAAATGGATTACAACCTACAAAATTATCAACAAAGATCCGATTCCCAATGTGCTCTTCAATGGGCCCATTTATTCACGATGAGGGCATTGCTTGTATTTGTAGTATAAATCAACGGGTGACTCAGTCCGGGATTTATTGATTGCTAAGGTAGTATTCCATGCTAAAATGAGGTTGTTCAGTTCCTTGATGCAGATATCTTCCCGATGAGGCATCAGGAAAACCGTAGATTCAAATAGCCTGTTTCACTAACAGGCGACCTGCTCCAAAGATTATTACATATTATGAAAAAGACACTTCTTGCACTCGCATGTGCCATGGTTCTTGTGATGGGCTACCAATCCAGCGTTTTTGCTGAATCGGTTGAGGTAACTCTGTCCGGCACTGGTAGCTGTGCCAAATGCAAATTGAAACAAACGGATGCATGTCAGAATGCGTTGAAATCAGGCGATACCCTCTATTTGCTCGAACATAACGCCGTCAGTAAGGCATTTCACAAAAACCTTTGTTCTGGAACTGCCAACATTACTGCGGTTGGTTCTGTCAAGGATGTCAAGGGTAAGAAAGTCCTCGTGGCTACCAAAATCAGTCTTGCAGGAGATGTGGCAAAATCAGTGGTAGCTGAGAAGAAAGCATCAGGCGATCAAACGTTCAAAGGAACAGGGGTATGCACCAAGTGCATCAGTAAATTGACCAGCGCTTGTCAAAACGGCATCATTGTCGACGGCAAACTCCACTTCCTTGAACACAACGATGTGAGCAAGGCTTATCATGAAAAAGTTTGTCAAAAGTCGACTCCCACGGTCGTTTACGGTAAACTCACGGAGGTTGGTGGTGTGAAAAAAATCACGGCATCCAAAATTGAAGAAGCTTCCGGCAAACAGTCGAAAGTCAAGAAAGTCGACACTGGCAAGAAAAAAGTCCCCGCGAGTCTGACCATCAAAGGCACTGGCAGCTGCTTGAAATGTGCACTTAAGAAATCTGATACCTGTCAAAATGCATTGACTGCAACCATCAACGGTAAAGAAAAACTTTATGTTTTTGCAAAAAACGAATGCAGTAACGGTTTCCACAAAAACCTTTGCTCTGCTCAGGCGGAGATTGTCGCCGTTGGCACTCTGGCTGAAGAGGGGGATCAATCCATTTTTACCCCAACCAGTCTCAAACTTCAGGAGAAAAAAACCCTGACAGGAGAGGCTTTGTGCCTCAAATGTGAGCTCAAGCAGGCAAGGACATGTCAGAATGCCATCAGAGTCTCAGTGGACGGCAAGGATTTGATCTACGCTCTGGATCAAAACAAGGTCAGTCGCTCATTTCACAGCAAAGTATGTCAATCGACTGTTGCTGTTGTGGCTCAAGGAACAATTGCTGACATGAACGGCAAGTTGGAATTCACAGCTTCTGAAATTTCAGTAAAGTAATCTTTCCTTTCACTACGCCGGTCAACCATTTCTAAACAAACATCGGCTAATTGAAGGAATCAATTTCTGTCAATTTCCAATTCAAGAAATGACTCATCTCGAGCCAGGGAGTTAATCACTTCCTGGCTTTTTTCCTTTTTTACTATTCAATGAATGTTTTTTTTCCAGCTCTCTATTTGTGAGGTCATTTTTCGCTAAACTGAAATAAAACGTAAAAAGTGCCCGGAAAAGCACGTAATACGTGGTTTCAACTCCCTAGAGCAGGCAGTTTTCGTCTTCGTTTTGTGGAAAAAATATTCAAAAAAAGAAAATCTAATATTGCCAAATCCTGATAAATCTATACCAAGGTCCATCTGCGTTGATACCATCGCCAGACTTAGGAAACAGAAAGATTAAAATGACAGACCTCTCCCGATACAGAAATATCGGTATTTTCGCACATGTGGATGCCGGAAAGACCACGACAACCGAGCGTATCCTCAAATTAACGGGCAAGATCCATAAACTCGGTGAAGTGCACGATGGTGCCGCTACCACCGACTTCATGGATCAGGAGAAAGAACGTGGCATCACGATCCAGTCAGCCGCAACATCCTGCGATTGGAATGATCACACACTCAATATCATCGACACTCCCGGACACGTTGACTTCACTATTGAAGTTTATCGTTCACTGAAAGTGTTAGATGGGGGTGTAGGGGTCTTTTGTGGTTCTGGTGGCGTGGAGCCTCAATCTGAAACCAACTGGAGATATGCCAATGAATCGGAAGTCGCTCGGATTATTTTTGTCAATAAGTTGGACCGTGTGGGCGCTGACTTCTATCGGGTGGTGGACCAGATTAAAAATATTTTGGCTGCCAAACCTCTCGTCATGGTTCTTCCGATTGGCGAACAGGAAAATTTCGTTGGAGTTGTTGACCTGCTGACTCGTAAGGCATGGATTTGGGCTAACACGGGTGATCCGATGGACTTCAAGATCGAAGATGTCCCAGCAGATATGGTGGATAAAGTTGAAAAGCACCGGGCTGAGTTGATCGAAACCGCCGTTGAAGTGGACGATGATGTGATGGAATCTTATCTGGAGGGTAATGAGCCAGACGTCGAAACACTCAAGAAGTGCATTCGCAAGGGTACTATCAATTTGGACTTTTTCCCCACCTACTGCGGTTCCGCCTTCAAAAACAAAGGTGTGCAGCTTGTCCTAGACGCTGTCGTGGATTATCTCCCGAACCCAACCGAAGTGAAGCCTCAACCCGAAGTTGATTTGGCAGGTGTTGAAACCGGTGAATTTGCTATTGTAGACTCGAACAAACCATTGCGCTCATTAGCTTTCAAGATCATGGATGATCGCTACGGTGCACTGACATTCGTGCGCATTTACACAGGAAGCATCAAAAAAGGTCAAAACATCCTCAATACCTACACGGGTAAAGAAGAGCGCGTGAGTCGCATAGTCAGGATGCATGCTGACAGCCGTGAGGAATTGGACTCTGCTCAAGCGGGTGACATTGTGGCATTGCTTGGTATGAAGAACACTCACACCGGCCATACCCTAGCAGACCCTGATAATCCAGCTACTCTGGAACCCATGGTGTTTCCGGATCCTGTGATTTCAATCGCTATTGATCCCAAGGACAAAGGTCTTGTCGATAAATTAAGTACAGCTATCGGTAAAATGGTTGCGGAAGACCCTTCTTTTCGTGTCGAAACAGATGAGGAGTCCGGTGAAACTATTTTGAAAGGAATGGGAGAACTCCACTTGGATATCAAAGTGGACATCCTGAAGCGCACCTATGGCGTCGAGGTCAATGTTGGGAAACCTCAAGTGGCTTACCGCGAGACAATCCGGAAAATAATTCAAGATACCTACACCCACAAGAAGCAATCGGGTGGATCAGGGCAATTCGGTCGCATTGACTACACGATTGAGCCAGGCGAAGTTGGCACAGGATATTCCTTCGAGTCCAAAGTCGTTGGAGGTAACGTTCCCAAAGAATACTGGCCCGCTGTGGACAAAGGTTTTAAAAGATCCTGCGCGGAAGGTGTTCTGGCCAAATACCCATTGGAAGACATTCGTTTTATCCTTAACGATGGAGCATTTCATGCAGTGGATTCCTCTGCAATTGCCTTTGAAATTGCTGCAAAATCGGCTTACCGCCAATCGATTCCAAAAGCCAAACCAGTGTTGCTTGAACCCATCATGAAAATAGATGTGTTTACCCCTGAAGATAACGTAGGCGACACCATTGGCGATTTGAGCCGACGTCGTGGTATGATCCAGGGGCAGGATTCAGGCCCAACGGGTGTACGCATCAAGGCTGAAGCTCCCTTGAGTGAGATGTTCGGATACATTGGCGACCTGCGTTCCATGACCTCTGGTCGTGGCCAATTCTCCATGGAATTCTCACATTACGCTGAATGCCCTTCTTCGATTTCTGAGGAGATCATTGAGGCGCGAACAAAAGAGAAAAAATAGACGATTACTCTTAATTCTATTTGGAAAAGCCCTTTTCGTTCTGAAAAGGGCTTTTTTGTGTGAAGATGGTTTATATCCGCACTTTGATGACTACTTTTTTGACTTCTTGTCGTTCAGTTGTCTCAATACCGGGCATGTGAGCATCCTGCGGTTTCAAGATGGCAAACTGTCCAGTATGTAAAGTAACAAAGTCGCCCTGACCCTTTAGTTTGTAGAAATCTTTGTCTGGATTGTAAGGGCCAGATTCCATTGTGGATACTGGTGCGTATCCCATCCTTTCCTGTCCTGAAACGATATATTGAACGTCCAAATGCTTTTTGTGAGCCTCCCAGAAGCCTTCCTGAGGTTGTTTTGGGAGGTAGGTTTCTACCAAGGCAAACACCTGGCTTCCTTCGATCTCGTATCTGCCGGGTTTGATTGAACTGAAGTCCGTTTGTGAAAGGTAGAGAAGTGCGGTTTTAATGCGGTTCCCCAGGCAGAAGTACTCGGAAGCGTTTTGGATGGTGTCGATAGTCATATTGTAATTTCTCCAGTCATGTAGGTCACCGCTCTTCCTTTTAATAGAACACGATTGCCATTCATTTCGCAGGTCAGCTGCCCTCCTCGTTTGGAAAGCTGTCTTGCTTTCAGTATTGCCTTGTCCAACTTCTTTGCCCAGTAAGGTGCCAGGATGCAATGAGCCGACCCTGTAACTGGATCTTCATGAATACCATGTTTGGGAGCAAAAAAACGACTGACAAAGTCAGAGCATTGGCCCTCGGCTGAAATGATAACACCTCTTAGATCGAGCTTCATTAACTGATTCATGTCGGGAGTGCAATTGAGGACCTGTTGCTGGTTTTCCAGGATTACCAGATAATCC
>JBDQII010000221.1:0-8567 GCA_040264395.1 Verrucomicrobiota bacterium | reverse complement strand
GATGTTTCCTCAAGTGCGGGTATGTTCGGTGGAGGTGGTGGAGGTGGTGATCCCAGCAGGTTCCCCAATATCCAGTGCCCACGGATGACAGGCGAAGTGCGAGTGGCATAGGAAGTCACTGCAAGTATACTTCCGTGTCGAAGAACCCCGCCGCGATGCATCTCCGGTTTCAAGGCAACCTTTCGGAAATGCGATCCATGAATGCCGGGGATGCTGTAGTGTCTGGCCAGGCGTTCATTCAGGAAGGTGTAATTACATTGCAGCAACTCGAGGACACTCCGGTCCTCCTGCAAAATGTGCCCGAAAAGCATTTCAGTTTCTTTTCGTAGCGTCTTTCGCAGATTCTCGTCGAAATCCGGGAACAAGCGTGCGTCAGGTGTGAGCGAGTCGAGATTTCTCAAGTAAAGCCATTGGTCGGCGAAATTGGTTACCAGGCTCTTTGCCCGTGGGTCCCTGAGCATCCTCTTTGTTTGCCGTGTGAGTTCATCGCCCTTGCTGAGTGCGTCATGTGAGGCCAGATCAAGCAGAGTTTCATCAGGAATGCTGCTCCAAAGGAAAAAGGAAAGTCGCGTGGCTAATTCCAGATCGGATACCTTGTAGGGAGTATCGGGCAGCACATCATGTGGTTCGTTTTCAATTCGCAACAGAAACTGAGGGCTGATGAGAATCGCACTCAAGGCAGTCTCTATGCCTGCCTCGAATCCTTTCTTGGCACATTCTTGACGATAGAACCTCAGAGGTTGAATTAAATCCTCAGATGTGACCGGGCGTCGATAGGCACGGCGCATCAAGTGGGAAAGGATGCGTTTGGCGCATCGATCCTCCTCAGCAGGCGTCCGGGGTTTTTTTATGAATATTTTTGCCCGGCTTGCCGTTTCTCCGGAACCCCGAATCTGAAAAGGACCGTTGATGCTTACCTGATAGATGGCAGGACTGAGCCTGGGGTGTCGGTGCATGTTAAAAGCCACCCTGTAAGGTTGACGCTTTCGTTCCAGCAGCGCATCGGAATGATCGGCAAAGGTGACTCCTACCCGACGCAAGCCAGCCTTGACAGGAACGCGAATCGACAACTTCCCATCCACGCTGTCATAATCTCCTTTGGTTTTCGGGGGCCCCACCTTGAAGCGTCGGATACGTTGATCATCCATCAATATATCCAGTTCATACGAACCATTCAGCCCCTCAATGACTTCATTCCTGTCCCGCGCCAGTCTTACTCGAATTTCGTACTCCGCATCGTGGGTGAACTTGTGGGGGATCAACAGCCCCCCACGCGTACCCAGAGGTAACCCTTCAACATGAGATTCCTGAGTGACATCTGCCGGGATTCGATAAGTCTGGCCGCCAGGTTTGACATGGCTTGCACCGACTGCCAGCCGACTGATTTTTTGTGCTGCTGAGATGTAGCGATTCAGGAGTGTAGGAGAAAGGTTGCCGACAGTGATATTGTCAAAGCCATGACTGGCCTCATCCTTTGGCAACAGTGCCTTGGTGTCGACTCGGACGGCAAGGAGGTCCCAGATGGCATTTTGATATTCCGTGCGGGTCAAGCGTCGAATGGTCTCGGTCCTGCCGGGGTTGGGATGAAGGGTCGCCCATTGATCGAGCGAAGCAGCGAGATCGGAGGTGATTTCTTCTAAAAGATC
Source organism: Verrucomicrobiota bacterium (assembly GCA_040264395.1). Lineage (GTDB taxonomy): Bacteria > Verrucomicrobiota > Verrucomicrobiia > Limisphaerales > AAA164-E04 > AAA164-E04. Next base: position 6,921 of record JBDQII010000221.1, on the reverse strand, counting down.
CTCGCTTGGTCGTTCATTTCCAATGGGAGGCATCAGCCGTGCATCCATTTTTCGCAAGACTTTCTCCCAGATGCTTCCATGTTCTGCAATCGAACCTTTTTGAGTGCGTTCCAAATCGAGATTCCCTTTCGCTGAATCACCGTCATGACATTCGTAGCAATACGTCTCAATGAAAGAAGGGGGTATTGGAGATTCGCCTGAAGCGCATTCCCATTGAAGGAGGCATGCCAAGCTTAAGCTGACGGTTTTTGGATGCATGGTTTGTATTAACATAATCAAATACCACGCGCTTACTGTCAATGTTGATGTATGGGTCGGTTTCCTTGAATCGTTTCCAAGCTAAACACCACTTCATTCGTCTGATGCAAATAGATGTGATAAACGAGAACTTCTGAATTTCTTGAAAAAGTATTGGCAATCTCATTGTCTTCGACCATTTTGATTTTGAAGACGTGAGTATTTCATGAGTAAATCTTTTTATCTAACGACAGCCATCGATTATGTGAATGGGCATCCTCATTTGGGGCATGCCTACGAAAAAGTAATCACCGATGCCATTTGTCGAGTCCATCAGAGCTTTGGTGAATCCACTTATTTCCTTACTGGATTGGATGAACATGGACAGAAAGTCCAGAAGGCTGCAATGGAACAAGGCAAGGAAAGTCAAAATTACTGTGACGAGCTGGCTGATAGCTGGCAATCCTTTGTTGGCGTCTTAGGGCTTTCCAATAATGATTTTATTCGTACAACGCAGGAGCGGCACAAACACGTGGTGCGCACCATCCTTGATAGACTTTACAAGGAAGATCATTTTTACAAAGCCACCTACGAGGGTTACTATTCTGCCAAACAGGAAACCTTTCTCACTGAAAAGGATCGTCGTGAAGACGGCTCCTTCGATGGAATTTATGGAGATGTGGTTCGTCTTGTTGAAGATAATTATTATTTCAAGCTTGGTAGGCATCAGCAATGGTTGATCGATTACATCGAAGCAAATCCTGATTTCGTCTACCCGGATTATCGCCGCAACGAAGTGCTAGGTTTTCTCAAGAACAACAAGCTTGAGGATCTTTGTATTTCTCGACCCAAGTCACGGCTTAACTGGGGGATTCCATTACCTTTTGACGAAAATTATGTGACCTACGTTTGGTTTGATGCCCTGACCAATTACGTGACAGTGCCGGCTTCCATGGGGGATCCCTCCCTACCTGGTTTTGATATCGAAACGGACTCGCAAGCCAGCTTATGGCCTGCCGACTTGCATGTGATTGGCAAAGACATTCTTAAATTCCATGCCGTTTATTGGCCCATCATGCTGAAGGCCGCAGGGATCCCATTGCCCAGACAAGTCTGTGTTCATGGCTGGTGGCAAAAGGATGGTCAAAAAATGAGCAAGACCACCGGTAATGTGGTTGACCCCATTGCTGTCATCGATGAATGGGGAATCGATGCTTTTCGGTATTACATGCTGCGTGAACTGGATATAGGTCCCGACGGCAACTGGACCAATGGCGGTTTTCAAACGCGTTATGCGGCTGAATTGGCCAATGGGATCGGCAATCTGGTCAATCGTTCACTATCGATGTTGAATCGATACCGTCAGGGGGCTGTTCCCGCGATCTGCAATGAACTCGAAGCAGAGGTAAATGAAGCCTCCAAAGAGGTCATCGAATTGTCCCGTAGCCACAAGCTGCAAGGCGCCCTGAGGAGAATCTGGGAATTGATTGCCAGAATAAACCAATACATCGACCAGACGGCTCCTTTCAAATTGGCGAAAGACCCGGAGCAATCAGGTCGACTGGAGGAGATCCTTTATTCGCTGGTTGAATCATGCCGTGTGATTGCTGTTTTGTTGAACCCTTACTTACCCGGTACGTCTCAGAAAATCTATGATCAACTCGGTCTCGAGGATAAACCTGATCTGTTCAGGAAATCATTGTGGGGAGGTATGGCCGCCGATCATGTCGTAGGCAAACCCCAGCCTCTGTTTCCAAGAAAAGATCTTCCCCCTAAAAAGTAGCATCACTATCGTGTGAGGGCGCCTTGATAGAGGCACCTTCTGGTTCTAAAAGTCATTGATTTCATTTGGTGTATCATTTTGATATGGGGAAATCGAAGTAAGCATCGGGATACGGCTCGTTTTTCAAAGTGAAGTGCCACCATTCGACCGGATAATTCCTGAATCCGTGCTTCTCCATCAGTGTTTTCAACAGCAGGCGATTGGCTCTTTGCTGGGCAGGGATTCCTTTGAACTCTGTTCCTGCTTCTTCCCCGAAGAAATCGAAAGGTGTTCCCATATCAAGTGGCGACAGTTCTCCCCTTTCATTGACCTCGCAAAGGGTCAGATCGATGGTGCTCCCTCGGGTATGTCCTGATTTATCAGCAATGTAGCCTTTCGGGAAGAGCTCGGACTTTTTCAGGTTCGGAAAATATTGATCCTTTAGCTGTTTTGACGTGCCGGATTCCTTGGCCCATTCCACGAATGAATCCACAGCTCGTTGGGGGCGAAAGGCATCAAAGACGAGCAAAGACAAGTTCATCTGTTGAACCTCCTTTTGCACTTTGCTCAGGGCGGTGGCTGCCTCTTTTGTGATCCAGCACTTGCCTTTCTCGTATCCGGTGACCACGTTGCCTGTAAAATTGGATGCCGTGCCGTATCGCAACTGGATCTTGATCCCCGGGATATGTTGGTCAATGACAACGAAATTTTCAGGGCGAATCTCGGATTTTGAATTCGAGTGTTCTGCTTGTACGGAAGCCAAAAGCCCGAGTCCTGCTACCGCAAGCGTAATATGCAGTCGTGGAAGCGCGAAGGTAAACTTTGGCAGGAATAATAAATGCATGATGATGGAACTGTATTTGAATCTTGCCCGAGGACGCAAGTTGATCTTCCGCCTTCATACTTTAATGTGACCTCGCAGTGTCTCATCAGCCTTCTCAGACGGTAACATTTAACGCATAGTTGGCGTGTAACTTGCTAACCTCGTGAAGAGGTAGGTCGCCTCTTGCATACTGTCCGAAAGATGTCATGAAACAACAATCTGAACGTACTTTAATATTGGCGGGCAGCCTGTTTCTGGTGGGTCTCATCATTGCAGATGTCCTTACTCAACATCTCAATCAGCTTGAGTTACTCAATGAGGAAGCGAAATCTGCGTTGCTGCTTGCCAGTTCCGATCATGCAGATGCGCATTCGGTTGCACAAAAAAATAAATACGAAAAGCAGTCGGGAAATAAATTGGATACGAGCTACAGAGACAAATTCACGACCGATACAGTGAACCCCTCTGCTTTGGATTTACGGGATTCCAGGAAGCAAAAGACATTCTTAGCCGAGATTACGCCGCCGCCGCCAGTCCAGTCCAACAATTCCGACCATGACAATGAGCTTCCATTTGATCAGGTAGGATTGGAGGGGAAATATGAATGCGTCACATCCGATATTCCACGAACGCAGTTCCATCTTTTTTACAATGCGTTAAATCCACACGGACGTTGGTTCAGACACTCTCAATTTGGTACATCTTGGATCCCTCAAGAAAGTCAGAAGAATCCTCAATGGCGCCCCTTTTTGAACAAAGGTAAATGGACCTACACAAAGATGGGGTGGCTCTGGCATTCAGATTATCGATGGGGTACATATGCATTTCATTATGGTCGATGGTTTCATACATCAAAGGGCTGGGCATGGAAGCCGGAGGGAAACTGGAGCACAGCCTGGGTTACTTGGCGCAATGCGAGTGAATATTGTGGCTGGGCTCCTCTACCCCCGATTCAAAAGAATCCTCAGTCTGCAAGTCCAAACAAAGAAAACTTAAAGCCCAATTTCACTGTTTTTTCGACTCCCTTGAGTGAAAAGTATTTCGTTTTCCTTCCCAAGAAACATCTGCTCGAAACATCACTGGATGCTAAAATTCTGAATGCCGAAAAGGCTCGTCTGGTGTTTCAATATTCTAAGCCTGCCGACAGATTTGCGCGAGGTAAGGATCAACGGATTGGTAACCATGGAATCCCTGCGAACAGACTCCTTCCATGGATGCAAACGGGATTCCAAAATCAAAAAGCCGACCAGAAAGTGTCCGCCGAAAATCGGAGACCTCAAGTCAGTCACGGCCACAATGTTTCCCCTGCAAATGCAGGTAGAGCCACATATTAAAAACGTTCATGGGCTCAATCACCGCCTAATTCGGATCGATATCCAGCTTCGCAATCATCCTTATTTCATAATCCTTCACCTCCTGATCAGATCGGTTCCAATGTTCAACCTGGCTCGCAACTTCGTATGAATAAAATGAAGCAGGCAGAATAAAAATGACGCGGTCAACAGCCTCTGAGAAGCTTCATGCGCCGCTGAAGAACCTTCAAGTCAGATCAACTTTAACCCAGCCAACCGCTCCACTCGGATTTGTCATTCACATAGGAACGCTCCATGCTGCTCATTCCTCTAATGCCTGTGTTTCGATTCACTCAACGTACATCAGGCTATTGATGATCATTGGGAGGCAATTAGGAATTTCAGAAACCTTATAAATCGAGGATTGTTTTCCTGAGGTGGTGAGGTTAAGGGTATTCTCATGCACAAAGTTGGATTCATCATGAATAATTTCCAATGGCCCCGCTTGACCTTGAACCTAAGTCTAATTGCGATGTGCTTTCTGTCAGGTGTCGGGATTTTGTTGTCTGCCCAAATCCCAAATGACTGGGCTAACAAAGAGGGGCGTGATGAGATGGTTTTGATCTATGACGGGAAAACGGATGAGGCCATCAAGCTCTATCAAAAGCGGTTGGTCGATGATCCAAATCGTCAGGAAGCTCTTTTCGGTTTGGCTGTGGCTCATGCAAAAAATGGGGAAGGTGAGCAGGCGATGAATTTTGTAACGCGTGCTTTGGGTGCGGGATTACCTTTTGAGCGTTTTACCGCGGGGCCACGTGAGATGCTTGAGCCACTTCATGGTTTATCTGCATTTAAAGCCTTAAAAAATGAAAACAATAAACTATGGGTCCATGGTCCCATTCTGGGGGCGGTCACGGATCGTTCCGCCAGTTTCTGGGTTCGAACGGAACGACAAGCTTCTTTTGTCGTGGAGTTGTATCCCGTCCAGCAGGGCCGACGTTCCAAAACGATGCTCTCAGAAGCAGTCTTGACCAAGGTCGAGGATGATTTTACAGCCACGGTTCAGGTGGGGAAGCTCAAAGCGAATCAAACCTACCGATATCGACTTATTCTGGATGGGAAAAAGACTTCGGATGTATTTCAGTTTCGGACTTTCCCCAAACAGAATCGATCCGCCATTTTTAAAGTAGCATTTGGTGGTGGGGCGGCTTACACCCCGGAATTTGAACGTGTCTTTACAACCATCAAAAGTCATCAACCCGTCGCCTTTCTCCAATTGGGCGATAATATTTATGTGGACCAACCCGAAAAGCGGGCCATTCAGCGTTATTGCTACTATCGCCGTCAATCTTCCATTCCGTACCGAGCATTAGCGTCCTCGGTCTCAATTGCATCCATTTGGGATGATCACGATTTTGGTGATAATGATTGTTGGTATGGAGACGATCCCGATAGTCCGGCTTGGAAGCGTACGGTCCTCAAGACCTTTCAAGAGAATTGGAACAATCATGCTTACGGGAGTGGAGTAGAAGCTCCGGGCTGCTATCATGATTTTTACATAGGTGACGTCCATTTCATCATGCTGGATTGCCGTTATTACCGAACCAACCCAAAAGTCGGCGAGGGCCGCACCATGCTGGGAATTCCTCAGAAAAAGTGGCTGTATCAAACCCTTCGTAATTCCAAGGGTACTTTCAAAATTATTGCTTCATCGGTTCCTTTTGCCTCTGGGGTCAAACCGCGCAGTCGTGATCCATGGGATGGTTATCCAGAAGAAAGGGAAGAGATCTTTTCATTTCTTCAACAAAACCGGATTGAAGGAGTGGCCTTGATTGCTGCTGATCGTCACCGCTCTGACATATGGAAAATAGAGAGACCGGATGCTTATCCATTATACGAGTTCATGTCCTCTCGGTTAACAAACATACATGTTCACAAGGTGATGGAAAAAAGTCTCTTCGGTTACAATGCCAAACGATCCTTTGGCATATTGAGTTTTGATACCACCTCCAAAGATCCTGCGCTCACTTATCACATTCAAACTGTCGATGATGAACCCATCTATCAACGGACAGTCAAGCTTAGCGAATTGCGCTTCTAGTATGAGGATTCAGCCCGTTTAACTTGATTTTCTGCCGTCCGGTCTGGAGCCTCAATGCTCAATGCATTGACTCGTATACTGGATGACCGTTAAATGTCTAGACGCTCAGCGGTCTAGATCCGGCTGTGATATTACAACCATGTTTGGTTCAAAAAAAAATAAAGAGGAGCATCGGTATTACCTTCTTCCAGGAATGGGGCGAAGCAATCGTCAACGCCATGCCCAGTTCCTGCGATGGGCTTTGGTCGTTGGAATTCTGGTTTCCGGGTTGGTAGCGTTTTTTATCTACTATATGAATCGCATTTGATTGCGCTCCTCTTTCGAATGTCTTGCGTGTCAATTTCTGGCGTACACACCTGAAAATCCATTGTTACAGTGTCACCGCACCCTATGAATACAAATCCCAGATCTGAGAAATCCCCCTGTCGAAGAACCTTTATGGCTCAACTTGGGGCGCTGCTCGGATCAGCTGCCGTTGGGGCTGAATTGAAAGCTCAAACAGCGAGCAATCCCTTCACTGTTCCTGTTCCCACTTCTACAAATCGCCCCATCTACAATTCCGATGTAGGGTCCATGTGGCCATTGATCCAAAACCAGGCTAAAAGAGCTTACTTTCCTTACTCCTTCACTCGGGACAACTACACGGATTTAAAAACCTGGAAGCATGTTACGAGGAATCGACTCGTCGATCTGCTGCATCACACTC
>JBDQII010000220.1:0-8575 GCA_040264395.1 Verrucomicrobiota bacterium | reverse complement strand
TCGTGGCCAGGTGTGACAATACTTTAAACCTTTTGCTGTCATCCCTGCGGAAGAATGACCCTGACAAAGGTCACTAAATCGGTATCAATCATCCCTCATCAAATCGTAGACCACCACATCGATGGACCTTGAAAAAAGAACAGAGGGATGCATGTCTCCGATGGGCATGTTGTTCAGGAAGGTGTTTTTCCTGATTTCAATGGACGCGGATTGAAGCGGCCAGCGTTTGTGATGGATGTCTCCCCTGAACAGTTTGCCCTGTGAGTTAACGGAATAAAGACAGTATCTTTCAGTGGACCAGCTTTCAAATGAGTTACCCGTTGCATCGATAAATTTCTCAGGGATGTAAGTTCCATCAAATTCGACTTCGTTTCTTACGGAGTGGTAGTTTACTTGATGCTCATGCTCGGTTGTTTTGATACGAGCATTGTGATAGGGCAGATGAAAAAAGGTGCGTGCGGCCCAGACCGCCAGTGCGTTGGGCACATCCAGACTGAAAAACCAAACTCCCTTTTTCCCTTTTCTGGTGACATAAGTCCTTAAATTGATCTCGGGAAAGTCACAAAGAAACCTGGGTGCAGGGCAACCCCGTAGAGTGACTCCTTTCATGGAAAAAGGGACAATACCGATCCACGCGCGTCCATCATATAAATCCAGCTCAAGGCCGCTTGGTAATTGTTTTTGCAGCCAATCCTTGTCGATGCTCCAATGGATGAACACCAGATTTTGCCACTGCTGACGCCACCTCCAATTCTTTTCCGGCAACGGCCATGGACGATGTTCAGTGCATGCCAATGAGGGGTGTTGCTTCATATTCCTTCGTTCGTCATGAAGCGTATCTTGTTCTTTTCAGGCAGCGATTGTTGCCGCGATGCGCTCACACGTTGAAACGTGCCAGCCTTCTGACTCAAGTCATCTGCTTTTTATCATTATTTTGAGGGAGCCAGCTTTATCGAAATTTTTTCCTGCCTGATTCTGTCCTGGAGTCGCTTATGCATGTTTTCCAGATCAGTCGCATGGGCTGCATCTGCAGCCAGGTTGGTCAGTTGAAGTGGATCCTTCTTCATATCATACAGTTCCCTGCTTCCATCCGAGTAACGCATGAGCGCGAATTGATCTTCACGCAATGCGATACCCCGATGAAAAGAAAGTGCGCCTGTTTTTACTGAAACAGAGGGGTTTCTCAACACAGGGACGAAGCTCTTTCCCTGCACTTCTGCTGGAACCTTCAGTCCAGCCAGTTCAGCCAGACTGGGATATATATCAACCAGTTCTGTGATGGCGTTTGTCTTACCGGGTTGGATTCCTGGAACAGAAACGATCAGGGGCACGCGGAACACTTCTTCATGGAGATTGGATTTCTGCCAGAAAGTGTGTTCACCCAGATGGTAACCATGGTCGCTCAAGAAAACGATGGCGGTGCTTTCGCGTAGCTTCAGCCTTTCCAACTCGTCGATGATGCGCCCCACCTGTTCGTCCATGTAGGTCACCGTGGCGTAGTAGGCTGCCCACATCCGTTTCTGGTTATCGGGATATTTTCCGATCGGGTTGTTTGAGTTCATGGTCGCAGCGCGACCCAGTTTGGGTATGTCCTCAATATCGTTTTCAATACCATCCGGCAGTTCCATGTCCTGCCAGCGATAGTTTTCGAAATACTGCTTCGGTGCCACATTCGGGTAATGAGGGCGGATCAACCCCACTGCCAGGAAAAAAGATTCATCCTTATGTTTCTTCAACAATTCCATGGCTTTGCTGGCGGTTTGGTGATCGGGCTGATCCGAACCGTCTCCCTGATAGCTCACCGAAACAAACATGCGATTAGGCATGGCCGTTGATTCGCGCCCTTCGAGTTCCCGAGTGAAAACATTCAGGTTCAGGCAGGCATAATCTCCCGGCGTGTGTGCCTCTCTTCCAGGAGAATTGAAACGCTCGGTCCAGGAACTTTCGACGTCGAGTCCATTGGTTCCTGCAATGATATCACCGGGAACTCGCATGTGGTATATTTTGCCCACACGCGCTGTGTAATATCCGTTATTTTTGAAATGCTCACCCAGGTTTGTCCCTTTTGTATCCAGATATCGACTGAACATGAATGATTTTCGTGAGGGGGCACATGCCATTCCCTGACAATAAGCACGGTTAAACACCATGCCTCCGCGGGCCAGCCTATCGATGTTGGGTGTGCGGCAAACCTTGTTGCCGTAGCATCCCAGCGCGCTTGCCTTCAGATCATCAGAGACGATGAACAGCACATTCCTGATCTTCTTGTTGAGTCCATCAGAAGGGACTTCTCCATGCATGTTCTGAGCTGTCGTGAGCGCAACGGCCGATGTTACAATAATTGTCCAAAAAGATATTTGTTTGACCAGGTTTTTCATAGGCTCTCCCATTGCTTGTCATCTTCAATGTAAATTGGATCCGTTGTGTGAATGCAGTCAGTGATGTATCGCGGGCGCATGATCAGGTTTTTCTGATACGTTCCGAGTTTGGTTGATGTGGAACCGTAGCAGGGCATGATTAGCAAATGACAGCAGAAAAAAAGCCCAGAACGGTGGCATGGTTAGTAGACCAAAAAGGTAGGCCAGCATGCTCTGAATCACCACGGCAAGCCCATTGCGATTTGGGATATCTCGCATTAAATCCACCAACCCTACGCAAAGACCGAATAAAGCCACCGCAATGATGGTGCTGATGATCGCGGAGGAAAACAGCACCCAACGAGACTTTTTGTATGTCCAGCGACTGCCGCGAAGCACGGCAATACCTATTGGAATGCCGAGCGGTACCGCAAACCATACATGCGCGCCGACCACTTTTTGGCTCAAGGAGGCTCCCATCAGTCCCCAGATGAGTCCCGACAAGCCAGCCAACAACGTAGCGTTCATCTTCATGAGTGGTGCGAAAGGCATGCCTGACACTAAACCATGCCCTGGGTTGGAATCAATAACTTGGAAACTTTGGTATCATGAAGGAATGATCCCTCCGAGATGGGAACGGGTCCTCAGGCTTCGTGGGTCTGTCTTTCATGGAACATGCCCTGAATGTCCATTAGATGTTCGTTTGTCATGATCATTTACCACGACAGGTCATTCCACTTTCTCTGTCTTGAGGAATCCTTTCAGGCAGTCCTGATATGACTTGGCGGCTGCATGAAGTTTCATGGTTGGACTTCTGAGAATTCAATGGTCTAGCGCCATCTTGGATGGTCGGGAACTTTTCCTGCCTGGAGTTGCTTTCTCCAGGAATCGAGTTGTTGTAGGTGCATGCCGGCAACATGCTTCGAATTGGCTTCCCTTCTATCATTTGGGTTGGCCCAGAACATTTTCACTTGTGCCAAAAATTGAAGTACAGTTCTATACTCACCTTTTTCGGCCACTTTTCCAGCTAGTTTGAAATTGGGGCCAAAGGAATTTAATTGCGGTGATCCCTTGCTGTTGGCTGAAGCCAAGAGGTGCTTTTTTGCCTCCTCCAGATCGCCCTTGGAGAGTGCGATCTGCCCAAGTATTTGATTGGCATTCGCAACGGCGTTGCCATAATTCCAGTTATCCCTGTATTTTGGAGTCACACGCGCCAGTTCCTTGGCGAGGGCTTTGGCTTCTTTGACTTTTCCTTCTTTCAACGCATTCCTTGCGGCGTTTCCCAGGGCATAGAACCGTTCGATCTCATTGGTGGCGACACTCAAATCCCCTTCCGCCAACTTCATACCGCGCGTGTTTTCCTCCGGAGAGTCACCGAGTGTGCTCCCTGTGATTGTCAGCAGCCCGATGAACACGAGCAGGGTAAATAACGCTTGCCCATGCTTTATGTCTGTTGTTGTTTGGTAAGATACACTCAATGGTTTCATGATCATTATTGCTTGTGGTTCGAGAGATCTTCGCTTCCTCCTAATCCTTCTGCTCCTCGATTCGCAGGACGATCTCAGCGACCAGTGGGGCTGCCTCAGGGGAGAGGGGCTCACGATGTTTTCGGGCGTTCTCGATGTGTTTCCTCGCACTTGTATGATCATTCGAAGCCGCAGCCCGCAATGCGTGCAGAACCTCACACAGCTGGAGGTAGTGTACATAGTCACGATAACGCCCCGTTCCAGCCTCGGGACCATAATCCAGACTGCCTTTGGGATTGTGAGTGTGATTGATGGATACTTTCCGATGGAGTAAGTTGATATGTTTCTGGGCCTGCTTATCGTTTCCACTGCGAATCAGAGCCAGTGCGTATGTCACTTGCACGTCCCAACCCAGAGGCTCCGTTGGTTGGCCGAGTCGCGACAGCAAGTCATAGAAGTTGATGCCTTTCTTCGGCTTGATCAGTTGTGCCATGAAGGTGGCTTGCTTTGGTGTTGGCTTACCTTCAGTCAGCAGCGGCCAGAGGGCTCGGGCCAGAAATGAGCGAGTGCCTGCCGTGTCCTTCAAAACGGTTTTGATCTCCCGGCAAGCAATCGATACCTCCCCGGAGTGATCCGGCAGATTCAGCCAATGATTCAACAGTGCGGCAATCAATGCATGAGCTGATGTGACCGACTCTCTGTAGTCTTTCCCATAATCTCTGGTTTTGCCAAAGGTAGCGCGTGCTTCACGATACTCTTGGCGGAGCTGCTCGATGGATGCTTCGGCGCACATTTCTTCCGATAATACCATGAAGAACATCAAGACTGTCAGCGCGTGCCTGCCTATACCGAATCGTTTTGATCTGCTCAATAGGGGGGGCGGTATGTTAACGTTCGAAACTGTCATGTGGGTATTACTCATATTTGATTTTTGTTTCTTTTCCATGCGCAGCGTCAAATTTGAATCGCTGTTTACTCGCGGTGGTCTTGCGATGCTCATCACGCTGAACTGCTGACCAATATCCTGATGTCATCCTTAAAGCAGGCTTTGTTCTCGCTTGTGAAGCATCAGCTGCCGAAAGATCGAACCAGCTCCGACAAGGGCCAGCATCAAATAGGCGCTTGTCCATGCTATTGACTGTCCTTCTCCCCACGCATGCAATGCTCCTGGTAAAGCGGCCATTATCGTCAAAGCACCCGCGAGGGCACAGCCGATGGACCTGTCCTTGTTGAACAGTCCTCGAATACTGCTCACGATGGTGATGCATATCGCTGTTAATATGATGATTCCCGTGATTGTCATGATATTCTCCATCCTTCGTCTACACCCGGTCTTGGGTGTTGTAATCCTAACTGCAAATCGAATGCCAAAGTGCTTCAAATTCGTTAATATACACGGCTGGAGAGAGAAATGAAAAATGAGAGGCGGATTCAATTTCTTGAAAATAAACAATTAATGTATCCATCTATACAAAATTTGCACAACCACCCTATTCTGGGTTGGTTGCTTTACGCCCGTATCCTGCCCCCATCACGAGCGTGCGCTCGATGGGTGATTCAGTCTGTCAGTCTCATTGATCATTGGATTACCTGCAGCACTTTGCGAATCATTTGATGCGGTTGATAGGACAAAGCTTGGTATGCAAGGATAGGTGGAAAGATCAGCCAGCAGCAGGCAATGCTGATGAAAAAAAGCCAGTATCTGATCATGCCATAGACTTCAATTTCGTATTCAATCTGACTGCCGTTCACGCTTGGCTGAATCAGAATGCGACCTCGTTTTGGGAACTGTCCTCGTTTAGGAAACGACGGTGCAATCGAAGAGAAATAAGCTCCATGTCGAAAACGAATCTCACTTGATGAAGATTCAAGGATTTCAAATTGTTCAGCAGCCATGACGGTCTTCAGTCGGTCAAGAACCTTGGCTGGGGACAAATGGGATTGTGTGGAGTCGGTGATCATCTGTCTTTATCAAAGAGAAAACCTAGCCCGACGGAATCCATGAGGGCAAGGCAATGATTGCAGTTGCCAGTGAAAGAAAACTCAGGCGAGGACGGTCCACATGAATCCAGTGTCCATGGTGTGGAAGCTCATTGTTGTTGTTGCCTCCCATCACCTGTCATGATGTCCGTCGGGAGCCTTTTCAATACTTACTGAAGAACTGCCAAACTACATCGAATGCGGTATCCCCTAGTTCCCTTCTGCCTGGTATCCGGTGTCCAAACCCTTTGATCTTGTAATGCCATACCTCATGATCCTTGGTCCCATTCTGGTAGTAGTGTGCGACTGTTCCGCTTGAAATTTGCACGACTTTTTCCGATTGGGTCTTGTTGAGTTTACTCCAGAAATCCATGATTGTTTGCTGATGGGGCGCGCCACCCCAGCCGCCCGATCGAGACATGCTTCCATCATAGGGAACCACTTCATCATCCATGCCGGAAATTTGTAAAATGGGTGCCGGTTGGATTTGAGACCTGTGCTTCCATGTGTATCCACTCATGGTGCCGATCACTGAAGCTGCTGCCTTGAATACATCGGGCCTTTCCGCCACCAAGGTATAGCTCATGAACCCGCCATTCGAAACGCCGCTGACAAATGTTCTGGCAGGATCCAGACGGTGAGATTGTTGCAGTTGGATGGCCAGCTTGGAAAGGAAGTCAATGTCATCCGTCCTGCTGATTTTGAGACGGGCGTTCCAGTGGGGTATGCCTTCGACATCTCTGGCTCCCTGAGGAACGCATAGCGCGAACCCGTTCTTATCAGCGATACCCTTGACTCCCAGCTCGGCCATGTAATCTCTCGCATCCCCTCGATAGCCATGCAGCATGAAAACGAGTGGTGCCTTTTCAGGAAGCTCCTCTGGAAGATGAAGTAAATATTTTCTCTCCTCGCCTGCGTGCGTGAACGTAAGGAATTTACCGGAGCTTGGTTGCTCAGCTGTTGCAACATTGATGGTTCCGCTATAGCTGGACATAATGGCGATCAGGAAAAGGAATACAAATCTCCTGCCAGGCATGCGTCTTCTTATCCAAGAAGATGCACGTGCATTGGCGGATTCAGAAGTTTCTAACTCACATGGCTTAAACACATACGCAGGTTACTCGCATGGCCAATGGGGTGCAACATGGATTCGATTACCACTCCTCAGCTTGCTTACCCGGTGTGTGGATGACAAGTCATGTGCCTGCGATGAACACATTGCTGAAGCCTCACTGGGTATGCCTTGCTTGAGGCCATGTATGGTAAATCGGACGGATGCAGGTTTAAAAATTTCCATAGAACACATACTTTGAGGAATCAGAATGGCGTTTATTTCCTGTTTGGCTCAGGTTCGCTGAAATGGCCACGCTTCAAAAAATGAATGACTTCAGAAATCACTTTTCGATTCTTCATGATATAGGGGTGGGTGACATGAAAAACGCGGTGATCCTTGACGCCTGCACATTGGGATCGGGCAACGGATACCTTCCCATCATCCTTGCCTGGAATCAGCAGACTGTTGATCCAGTTGATGGACCGATCTCCTGTGATCACACCACATTCAAAATGAATCTTTCCCAGGGCATGAGGAGGGGAATCCAGTTTTGTGTTTAACTGCCTTCCCGCCGGGCCATTGATCCAGCGAAAAAGTCGCCAGGATCCGATCTTGTCCACTACTTCACTTCCTTGATTGGGAGGAGCCAGCATCACGACCCTTCCCAGGCGACTGTCTTTTCTCTTTGAGAAATAACTTCTGACCAGAATCCCCCCCATGGAATGCGTCACAAAGTGAATCTTTGAGCAATCCTGCATCTGTTTGCTTTTGATGGCGGAACCGATCGCCTGCTCGGCAAGGTCTCTTATTGCTGCTGTCCTTGAGGGGTAATCGACATTCTCAACCACATAACCTGCTTGTTGAAGTGCGTTTGCCATCTTCTCCATACTTGCCGAAGATCTGCAAAGGCCATGCAACAAAATGACACCTTCCTTTGCGGATAGTTGTCCGGTCAGCGCTATCATCGTCGTCAATATCAGCAGCAGTTTTTTCATTTGGCCAAAATATGAACAATCATCTTTTAACCTAACCTTGGTTTTAAGGCCAGTTTTTGTCTGTGGCGAACGAAGAGTCATGGCTACACGCACCGCTCTTTGATTCATAAAAATCATTCAAGCGCCCACATAGCATGTTTTATGATCATCATTCAGTGATGTCCTCTCTCTTGACTTATACTCTATTTCTCTCAACAGTGCGATATCGCCGTATGAACATGCTAATCCTGAGATCTTCATTATTTTGGATGCTCAATTATTTGGATTCACTTTTGCGGGGGGGAGTGAATTGGAATATTGGATGCCTGCTATTCAGTGTTTCCCTTCTTTCAATCAAATTGACGGCGCAACCTTTTGTCCTGTCAGAATTCATGGCATCGAATCAGTCTGGAATGACCGATGAGGATGGGGATCGGAGTGACTGGATCGAGATCTACAATACGGGAACTGAGCCTGCATCCTTGAATGGTTGGTATCTGAGTGATGATATCTCGGATCTGACGAAATGGAGGTTCCCGGATCAGTTCATCCCCATGCAATCCTCTCTCATTGTTTTTGCTTCAGGAAAGGATCGGGCACTTGTCGGGGCCGAGCTTCATACTAATTTCAAGTTGAGCAGCAAGGGCGGTTTTCTTGGGCTGATACGACCTGATACCCGAACAATTGCACATGCCTATGATCCACAATATCCCATCCAGTTTCCCGATATTTCCTATGGCATTA
>JBDQII010000219.1:0-8620 GCA_040264395.1 Verrucomicrobiota bacterium | reverse complement strand
GTTGGGCCGTAAAAACAGTATTGTCATCGAAATCAATGGCTCGAAAGGGTCCCTTTATTTTGATTTTGAGGATATGAATCGATTGAAGTGGTTCGATAATACCGTGGCAAGTGACCGTCAGGGCTTCAGCGACATCCTTGTTACGCAGCCCGGTGGAGATCACCCATTTGTTGGACAATGGTGGCCTCCAGGGCATATTCTCGGTTATGAACACACCTTCGTTCATACACTGGCCGACTTCGTTAATGCGGTAGTGGATGGAAAAGCCGTGCAGCCCACATTCGAAGATGGGATGCGCAACCAGCGTGTGATGGAGGCGGTTGAAGAATCGGCTGAATCACGTCAGTGGGTCAAAATTTAGCATTCAATATTATTTGAAAAACGGTCTTCGACAGAAGACCGTTTTTTTTTACCCCATTGGCTCCTTGCGCGTCTCAGCTTTAGATGGTGATCATCCGAAAAAGCAATGTTATGATGAAAAGCATTAAAAAATACCGCTCGCAACTGATTGTTCTTCTGGCTCCACGGTAGCACACAAACAGGGAACGCGGTTGATTCAACACGACAGGACTGAATTGGAATTGATGCAGGTGGTCGATACCTTTGAGTTACAGGATCTTTCCGAGGCGATGCATCAAAGCCCGCAAGATACCGGAAATCAGGTTAAGGCATCTGCGTCCGACCAAATGAATCAAAGGCATGGCTCATGCAGGATTTGTAAATAACTGCGATCCGACCATCGAAGCAGGAGTGCCTCTGAAACGTATCAACGAGCTAAACATGCATCTTTTGCTCGTTGGCTTAACGGGGCAGAAGCACGAAGGAATCAAAACATCGGTCGGAGTTCTTGCAAGCAAGATGATTCGTGGTTCTCCTGTGCCTGTCCCGGCGGTGCATTTTCGTCAGAGAAAAAATTCAAACATGTTCTTGCCTGTGTGGACTTTTCCAAAACGAGTAAAGAGGCAGTAAAGCAAGCTATTCAGGTTGTATAACCTAAAACTAGTCACCTTTCTATTAATCACGTCCCTCGTTCAGCTCTTCTTGTCAAATCCACTTCCTGAGGTTCATGCTTTTGGTCGGGCTGAATACGGTTTTAATCGGTATTGATGTCTAATATACTGCTTCTGATCTTCTGGTGGGCACTCGGCATGGGAGTTTTTTCGAGTTCAGCTTTGCTCCTCCACTTGAGGCCTACTGCCTTAAAATTCGGTTTAGTCCGAATGTTTCCAATGAAACAATGAAGCGTAATGCGATGGTGTGTAATGGTGTGCCTGATGACTGCCAATGGTTTTAAATCGTTGCATTCAACACCGCTATTCTTCAACCCCAAGACAGCTGCTCTTAGTGTCAACTTACCACTGTGGGTATCCTTCAACGCTTGACTGAAAAATTCATACAGGCCCTCATTGTGCTCTGAAGCCATTTGCCGTTGGATCAGATAATTGCCCTCGTGCTTGAGCACGGTTACCATGCGATGTTTCTGGATCACAGCTCGGCGTTGTGGGAGTTTGGGGAGTGTTTCTACGATCTTTTTTTTCCGAGCTTCACAGTTGCCTTTAATTGGGCATTTGTCACATTTTGCATGTTGACTGGGCAGGCAGATACGAGCCCCTAATTCCATCATGCTCTGATTCAGATGGCTGCAATTGTGCGGTTCTCTTGGTCTTAATCTGTCTGCCTGATCTACCCAGGTGTGAGATAGTTCCCATAGTCTGGACAGACAATCGGCTTTTTTCGGGTTTTCCGTGATGCCATAATAACGAGTGAGCACTCGAATTACATTGCCATCCAAAATAGGACTGGGTCTGTCAAATGCTATGCTCGTGATGGCACCTGCCGTATAAGGCCCAATTCCCGGCAGTGCCAGGATGGCTTCATCATGATCAGGGAATGTTCCATCATGCTCTTTTTGAATACAGATTGCTGCTTTCTGCATGAGACGCACGCGACGGTAATAACCGAGACCTTCCCATAATTTAAGGATATGATCGACGGGTGCGCTTGCTAATGCAGAAATCGTGGGGAGTTCTTTCATCCACCTTTCCCAGTAGGGAATGACCGTAGCCACTTGAGTCTGTTGCAACATGATTTCAGATACCCAGATGGCATAGGGATCTGAAATTTTGCGCCAGGGTAAATCTCTGGCATCAGCCCGATACCACTCCAAAAGTGGCTGGATACATTCTTTTTGAAGGGTCTTGTTTGCCTTTTTCATGGAGACTTCCTATCGTTGTTTCGCCATGACGGCTAAACCAATCACCATCTATACGTGCAAACTTCAATCCGGACAAGCTGACAAGCTTCAAGATGTTTTGGAGAAACAGGGATTTGAATCCCGGGAAGTTCCTTACGCAACTTTTGCAGGAAAAAAGGATAAGTTGAATGTTGTTTTTTATACCTCCGGTAAACTGGTGATTCAGGGTAAAGGAACGCAGGAGTTTGTTCAATTTGTGCTGGAGCCAGACATTCTCGGAGAAGTGAAACTGGGATATGAAAACGTCCTGGACCCCTCACGTCTTGATCCTCGCATAGGCATCGATGAAAGCGGTAAAGGAGATTATTTCGGAGCTTTGTGCATTGCTGGCGTCTATATCAATAAGGACATGGTCGAGCCATGGGAGCAGGCGGGACTCATGGATTCCAAGCGAGTCTCCAGTGATAAACGGATTGCTGCTCTGGCCGATGTGATTCGCAGGACCAAGGGATGTATTTATTCCGTCGTTCCCATCGGGCCGGAAGCCTACAACCGATTGAACACCAAAATGAAGTCGGTGAATACCATGTTGGCCTGGGGGCATGCGCGTGTGATAGAAAACCTGATGCAGCGAAAAGACTTGATGCAGCCCCCGCCTGTTCGGGCCATCAGTGATCAATTTGCTCGATCAAAATCTACCATTTCCAATGCCTTGATGGCTTCGGGGCGGGAAATCGAATTGGTTCAAAGACACAAGGCTGAATCCGATCTTGCTGTGGCAGCGGCCTCCATTCTGGCCCGTGACGCTTTCGTGCAAGGAATCGATCAAATGAGTCAGCGGTTTCACATGGAAATTCCCAAAGGAGCCAGTCAACGCGTGATCGACGTTGGAAAGTGTCTGGTCGAGGCGCACGGAAAAAGCATTCTGAACGAAACCAGTAAAATCCACTTCAAGACAACTCGGAAAATTATGGGTGAGGACATCTAGCGATTACTCCTTCTTCTCAGCTCTATCGCCATTGAGCATGATGGTTCAAAAAACGGGAACGCATCTGCGATGGAGTCAGAGTCTTCAACGAGTTCAAGTCTTGAAATCGCTGCAAGTTGAGATCCATCAGACCTGACCGGTACTTTGCTGAAACCGCCGATCAATGAATGATCCCAGCTTTCAGGAAAAAGTTCGCAGCCCTGCAAGATCCATGCGACGGGCAGTTTCTCTGTAAGCTTCTTCCACCCATTGAACAATACGTTTTGGGTTGGGTGAGTATTCGAGTTCAATGGACACGACGCCATCGATCTTGAGTTCCTTGATTGCCTGAAGGTAAGGTTCAAATTTGACCACACCCCTGCCGGGCGGCAAGTCACCGTGGATTTTACCGTCACAATCGCTGATATGAACATGGATGGCATTCCCCTTGAGTTTTTTCAGTTCGTCTGCGCACGTGTCGGAGAGGACTAAATGACTGATGTCGATGTTTGCTTTCACCCTGGGGTGGTTGCAGTCCTTGATGAATTTGGCCATGGATTTGACATTATTCAACAGACTCATCCGAAAAGGCTCGAGCTCCAAAGCGATATCCACTCCTTTCTTATCTGCGTAATCACCCAACTCCCGGCAGGTTTCGATGGCCCAGTCCCATTGCGCTTGGGGTGGAATGACCTCCCTTTGCCAAATGTATTCGCCTAATACCAGGAGGATGTTATCTGCTTCCCAGCGTTTTGCTAAATCGATGAATTTTTTACAGCGTGCGACATGATATTCACGAACAGGATCATTGAAATCGATCAAACCAACCGCTACTACGGGCAGTGAGATGATGGGCAATTTCAGCCTTTTGCATGTTTTGTGGATTTCCTTGGCTTCCGAAGCTTTCAGAGTGCAGGCCTCGGTGAAAATATCCACGCAATCAAAACCAATGCGTGAGATGTGCTCCAGGCCTGTTTTTGTGGCCATGCCTGCCTGTTCGAATGCGCTGTTGATGATTCCGAGTCTCATGATGTGTCAATGTAGATTTTTAATTGCTAAAAGTCACGTCGTTCTGTCAGAGGGGGCCCTCTTTGAAGGTATTGCCTGTTATTTCGTCCAGTGTGACCAGGCGTTTCGATGCCACACTCTTATAGGCGGCCTCGACCAATGCCATGGTCATCAGATTGTCTCTGCCATCGATGGCAGGTTTTTCATTCTTTTCAAGTGCCACCAACAACTGTGCCATTGTTCCTGAAAACGCATCAGGAAACCAGCTTTCGCTCCAGCTGGGTTGGTGGAATTCACTGTCACCCTTGGATGCAAATCGAATGGATGAAGGTGAGGTGTAGGGATCTTTGCACCACCCGATATCCCCCATGGCCAATCCATTCAATCCCTCCATACGCCAATGGATGCGAACATCGCCCGGGCAACCTTCCCGGGCTGGTCCTGTCCAGGTGTCATCGAGTCCAATACAGCGCAGTCCATTTGCGTATTCCAGAATGTAAGTGCAAATGCCATCAGTATGTGGAAACGACGTGCGTGGATCAGATCTAACACTGCAAAAAATGCCAACAGGATCCCCAAACCAATAACGAAAGCAATCCAGGTGATGGATGGACATGATACGCAGTGTCACCCAACCTAGATCTGCTTGCCAGGGCATCCAATGAGGAATGCCTCTCATGTCAATGTTGGCAATGACCGGCGTTCCTAATTGATCGCTGTCCAGTAAGGTTTTTGCTGCGCGCACGGATTGGTCGTATCGCATGTTTTGATTGACAGATAACACGATGCCAGCCTCTTCACATGCCTGCACCGCCTTCAATGCCTCAGGGTAATCCATACCGAGTGGTTTCTGCGCGAGAATCCCTCGAACATGGTTTTTCTTGCAAGCCTTCAGTATGATTTCCAATTGAGCATTGGGAGGCACAGCGATGTCCAGGACCTGCAGTGATGCATCCTCCAGGAGCGCGTCGATGGAATGGTAAACCGTGTCGATGGAATGTTGCTTGGCTACTTGCTGAGCCTTCCCCTGGTTGCGTGAAGCAATGCCTGCGGGGTTGAAGCCAACCTTTCGATATGCTGGAAGGTGGCAATCATTCACGATAAACCCACTGCCAATAATGCCTATGGGTATATCTTTTTGTGTTGGAAGTTCAGGGTGAATGTTGAGTGATTCTGGCGTCATTATTGGTCTATCCATCTTCGCTAATCAGTGTTTTCGTCTTCCTGCGTATCTCCCAAAGTATCCTGAAGCCCAGCGAAAAAAGACTGATGCTTTTGTTTATCTGCCAATGCGTCCGGTGCTTTCTTTGGGCTTCTTGCCGGCTGCCTGGGTTTATTGGTATCCTCCATATCTCTGCTCGGTTTCAATACTTTGGTTTTCGCCGGGGTGTTTTTTTTGGCGACTGGGACTCCTTGAGCAGCTCCTTGCACTCCCTTACCTGAGTCTTTGCTCATTACCAAAGTGGGGCAGGGGGCATCCTGGCTGGTTCGATGAATGCGGATGTGCTCAGCACCGGTTTTGGCAATTTCCTGCTTCACTGTTTTTTCAGCCAATGCAGGGTCATTGCAGTCCTTGGACAAATGAGCCATGTATATGTGACTCAGTTCATCAGAGACCAGTTCACGCGCTGCTTCTCCGGCGGCTTTATTACTCAAATGACCGTGCCTGCTTGTGATCCGTTGTTTGATGCTCCAGGGTCTCCTCGTATCCTCCTGAAGGAGTTGCAAGTCATAATTCGTTTCCAGTACAAGCGCTTTCGCAGGTCGCACTCGATCCAGAACCATTCTGGTGGCATGGCCCAGATCGGTGAGGAACCCAATGTTTCCTTCACTCGACCTGACCAAGAAACCCACCGGATCCTGCGCATCATGTGGAATTGAGAATGTTTCTACCTCCACATCTCCAATTTCAAAGGACTGTCCAGTGTGGAAAATTTTGCTATTGAATGAGGCTTTGGTCTGGGAACTCACTGCATCAAGAGTTAATCGATTGGCATAAAGCGGAATGCCAAGTTTGGCGGCGATCACTTTCAATCCCATCGTATGATCCGAATGTTCGTGGGTGAGTAAGATGCCATTGAGCGTTTCCGGCGTACGGCCGATGGTGGCCAATCGTTCACGAATGCGCTTACCGCTGAAACCTGCATCGACAAGCAATCGCACTCCTTCTGTTTCCAGGTAGGCGCAATTGCCCCTCGAACCGCTCCCAAGAATGGTTAATCGAATGGACACTCAACAAAATTTGGAGGCAAATAATCAATCCCGCAACGAAATCTTCCTTTTCTTGCTCAAAAAAACCAACCGTCAACATTGACTTGCTGTTGCATCCAGTCGAACTCTTGCGTATCTTGCCAAGTTCTTTAACAAAGGTTAAAGTTTCATCCAAGAATATGAGCAAGGAATCCAAAGATACGAAATCTGAAGCAAGCGAAGAGGTTAAGTCCACATCGGCAGGTCCTGAAGAGGTGAATGTCGAAGTTGTGGAAGATGTTGAAAATGCCGAAAAAACATCTGAGGATGTTTCAGGGTCTATTGATACAGAAGAAGAGCAGGGGCCCGTTACTCTCGAAGGAAATGAGTTCAAGAATCTCGAAGAAAAAGCCGAGAAAGCCAGCGAATATTGGGATCGTTTCGTGAGGCTCAATGCTGAATTTGATAATTTTAAAAAACGCGCTGCGCGAGAGCGTGGCGAAGCAGTCAAATATGCCAATGAGGCATTGCTGGAAAGATTGATTCCGACTCTGGACCACTTTGAGATGGCGATGGCAGCTGTCAACAATGCCCAAGACAATAGCATGGCATCGATCAAGATGGGCATTGAAATGGTCCACAACCAGTTGAAAAGCACCTTGCAAGACGCAGGGCTTCAGGAAATCGATGCTCTTGGCAAGCTGTTTGATCCCGTCTGGCATGAAGCTGTCTCTCAAAAAGAAACGAACAAAGCCAAGGAGGGTGAAGTGATTGAACAGGCGCGCAAGGGATACAAGCTCAATGACCGATTGATCCGGCCTGCCAATGTCGTTGTTGCCAAGCCCGCATCATCTGGCGATTCCGAAACCGAAGTTTCCTGAGTTTTCGCGCTCATCATTAAGTTTTTACAAAACCAAATATGTCGAAAAGGGACTACTACGAAATCCTTGGTGCAAGCCGAAGTGCCACCCAGGAGGAACTCAAAAAGGCTTATCGTAAACTGGCTGTCAAATATCATCCGGACAAAAATCCCGACGATAAAGAGGCGGAAGAACGATTCAAAGAGCTGGGTCAGGCTTACGAGGCGTTGAGCGATCCTCAAAAGCGTGCTGCTTATGATCAATACGGACACGCTGCGTTTGACGGTAGATCGCGCGGTGGCGGCGGCGCTGGGTTTCATGACCCCTTCGATATCTTCCGTGAAGTATTCAGCGGCGGCGGAGGTGGAGGCAATGGAGGTGGGAGTATTTTTGAAGACCTCTTTGGCGGTGGCGGACGTCGTGATTCCAATGGTCCCCAGCGTGGTGCTGATCTGCGTTATGACATGGAGATCAGTTTTGAAGAAGCAAGTCTCGGTTGTGAAAAAGAAATACCCATCACAAAACTGGATGCATGTGACACATGCGATGGAAGTGGTGCAACACCCGGTTCGCGTACGGTCAACTGCACGGCGTGCCACGGCAAGGGGCAGATCGCTACATCAAGGGGAATATTTACCTTTTCACAAACTTGCCCACGTTGTCAGGGAGCCGGAAAAACCATCGAGAAGCCCTGTCAACGCTGTCAAGGTGCAGGCCGCAAGGAGAAGACCACAAAAGTTCGGTTGCGCATACCTCCCGGTGTAGACACCGGTGCTCGTATACGCTCCACTGGTAAAGGCGAAAGTGGTTTGCGTGGCGGTGGTTCGGGCGACCTTTACGTGGTTATTCACGTGCGGGATCACGAGATTTTCGAAAGGGAAGGGGATGACCTCGTCTGTGAGGTTCCCATCAGTTTCGCCAGTGCTGCGCTGGGAGCAGAAATTGAGGTGCCAACCCTCTCAGGTAAGGCTACCATCCGCATCCCTGCAGGTACGCAACCCGGAAGCGTTTTTCGCCTGCGCGGAAAAGGTGTGAAGAATGTCAAGGGATATGGCTGGGGTGACTTGCACGTTCGCGTGAATGTCGAGGTGCCAACGTCTTTGAATTCGGATCAAAAGGGTAAACTCAAAGCCTTTGCTGAAACCTGTGACGCCCGCGTGAATCCAATTTCAGCCGGATTTTTCGATAAGGCCAAAAAATTCTTTACTGGATCTTAACCCTCGTTTCACATGCACCGGTTCTATGTTCCTCCTTTAGACTGCCAAAAGGACGAATTCGAATTGCGTACGCAAGATGCCAGGCATGCAGTGAATGTGCTGAGGCTGGTAGATGGTAACGAAGTGGAGGTATTGAATGGTCGCGGGGACGTCATGCGTGCCCGCATTTTGTCATCTTCAAGAC
>JBDQII010000218.1:0-8638 GCA_040264395.1 Verrucomicrobiota bacterium | reverse complement strand
TACCGCACGTTTTTTGCCGGTAAATGGCACTTGGGAGGTGAAGGAAGTTTTCCTGAAGATCATGGCTTTGATATCAATGTGGGAGGACATCATCGAGGTTCGCCTCCAGGTGGTTTTTTTTCACCCTACACGAATCCAAAAATGGAATCTGGTCCGGCAGGTGAATACTTGCCTCTGAGGCTTGGTCAAGAAACGGCAACATTCATTGAAAAAAACAAGGATCGTCCATTCCTCGCATATTTGTCTTTTTATATGGTGCACGCCCCACTGGAAACAACCGAGGCTCTGTGGGCTAAATACCGCGAAAAAGCTTCTAAAGAACGCAAACCTAATCATCGATTCATCATTGACCGTACGTCTCCCGTGCGACAGGTACAGGATCATCCGGTTTATGGCGGAATGGTGGAGGCCATGGATACGGCTGTAGGTTTGGTCTTGGAAACATTGGATCGTCTGGGATTGGATGAAAACACCATCGTTGTTTTTACATCAGACAACGGTGGCGTTTCTGCCGGGGATGGCAAAGCCACGTCCAACCTACCTTTTCGTGGAGGCAAGGGACGCCAATGGGAAGGTGGAATCCGCGAGCCTTACTTCATTAAATGGCCTGGAGTCGTTCAAGCGAATTCTGTGACGGATGTTCCTGCGATTGGAACCGATTTTTACCCGACCCTGATGGAAATGGCAGGGCTCCCCATGCGTCCCACACAGCATGTGGACGGGCTTAGCCTTGTTCCTGTTCTCAAGGGAGGAGAGATTTCAGATCGTCCTTTATTCTGGCATTATCCTCATTACGGTAATCAGGGGGGCGAACCTTCATCCATCATCAGGGAAGGGGATTGGAAGTTGATTTATTATCACGAGGATGGTCGATGTGAACTATACCGACTCTCTGAAGATACAGGAGAGCAACATGATTTGGCGAACGAGCACAAAGACAAGGTGCAGGCCATGTTTCAAAAATTGGTGGCATGGCTGCAGGATACGGATGCACGGATGCCTTTCCTGAATCCCCAATATGACAAAGAACTTTACCGTAAACAGCAAATTCAAACACGTACGAAAGCCCTTCCAGCTCTGGAACGAGTTCATGCTGCGGTATTAAGACCTGATTATGTGCCTCGCGGCGGATGGTGGGAAGGTCGCGGTAGATGAGTTTAATGCGACCTACGCTTTGGAGTGAGGGAGCTCGTCTGATTTGAGTGTCAATCCCTTCAGGTGGACATCGTAATCTGATTCAGATTGCCCCTGATTGACCAACAGCCATCGAGCTTCAGGGTGGATGGATTGAATGGCGTTGATCGCCTCGAATCCATCCACAAGCATGGCCGTCGAAAGGGCATCAGAATCGGTGGTGTTCCCACAAACGAGCCCAGCTATCCAATGTCCCTGCGCCGGTTGCCCAGTGCGGCCATCAATGACGTGACCCAAAGTGCGGTTGTCTGATTGGAATGACTTGCCCCAGATCGCTGAAACCGAAAGGCTTTGATCAACCAGAGGGACCACTGTCAGCAGATCTTGTGATTGATATTTTGTTTGTGTGCTTTTTTCTTCCACGTAATAGGGGAACGCCGGATCGCATTCAGGCTTGATGAGGGCGATATGCCAGGCATCGTCCTCAGGAGGGGTCCCGATCGCGCTGATAGTGCTTGTTCCCCCGTGGATGATTCCACTTTTGATTTCAAAATCGAGGAGTATTTCCGAGGCAACTTCGAGTGCGTAGCCTTTGCCCACCGCCCCCAGGTCCAGCATGATCCCTTCTTTATCAAAACGAACGGTATAATCCGTTGGATCGAGGTGTACATGCTGCATTCCCACCAGGTTCATTGCTCTGGCGATGGCATCCTCTGACGGGCATTCGCCAGTGCCTTTCATGAATCCCCAGCATTTGATCAAGGGGCCCATGGTAATATCGAATGCCCCGTTGGTTTTTTCTGATAAGGCTTTGCAACGCTGAAGGAGGCCGAAGACCAATGGATCAAGTTTGACGGGTGAAACGGCTGCTTGATGGTTTGCCCGTGCAATTTGACTGGCAGGATTATAAAGGCTTAATTTTGCCTCCAGTTTTTCGATTTCATCCAATACCTCTTCTGCGACGGATTGAAGCCAGGATTCCTTTTCGCCATTGAGAACGACTTCAAATCGAGTGGCCATGGCCATGCGTGCGGCGCGTATTGTTACCATTGGATGATTCAAATAAAGTTAAAGATCGGTGCATGAAAAAGGGTTCCACCGATGGGGTGGAACCCTTTCACTAAAGATGAGATTTAATTTCGATTAAGAAAGATCCAAACTTCCGTAAGTGAGCGGCTTGACTTCTTTGCCGTCGGCAGTGGTGATCTTGCGATTCTTCTCGTCGTAAACGCACATGATACTCAAGCGATCAGACATTTCAGCGAGAGAAATAACCGTTTGAACTTTCACTGCGAGATCGATGCCACAGTTAGGCTGTTTGCGGGTTCGGATACATTCGATCCAGTTTTTCTCGTGGTGAGAAATGGCTTCACCTGGCAATAGGTTGTCGAATACTTCAGGATCGACTTCATCAGAGAACTTACGCTCCGGACGAAGCTCGATCTTGTTGGCCCCGATACCACCCATCAGCAAGGTGCCGTGATGACCGCGTATGGTTTCAGTCATGTTGTATTCATTGACCGTAGAGCTCGCAACTACCAGGTTGAATCCGCTTGGGAATTCGATGATTGCCTGCACGTTCTCATCCACATCACGCTCGTAGGTGCCCGGAGTATTTTTGTCGGTCCGAAGTGCTTTGTTTCCAAGGCTGACAACGCGAGACGGGTATTCAGGAGCTCCAGTTGCCAGCATGTAAGGATGCAGCAGGTGAGGCAAAAGGTCACCTAGCAGACCCGCACAATAAGGGTAATATTTGCGCCAACGGAAATAGTGGTCTGCGTTGAAGGGGATCTTTTTGTTCACGCCACCCATCCAGCGGTTCCAATCCATGTCGTCCGGGGTTGCCCAGTCGCGGATGGTGTAATTCCACTCACCCTTGGGGTTGTTGCGCATGTAGGAAGTCGTTCCCATGACGAGAGGTCCGATCATACCGGACTGGATGACCTCCGCAGCTTTGTGGTATTTTCTTGCAGAACAACCTTGTGAACCCACCTGAACCAGACGGCCCGTGCGTTTGACGGTATCCTGAATCTCCCATGCTTCATGCAGGTAACGGGTCATGGGTTTTTCCACATAGACATCCTTGCCTAGGTTCATTGCATCCACTGCACAGGGAGTGTGCCAGTGATCCACGGTAGCAATGCAAACCGCATCGATATCCTTGTCTTCAAGCAGCTTGCGGTGATCTACGTAACGGCCTACCTTTTCGCCAATGATACCCTCTGCCTGATCCATGCGAGATTGAGAAATATCGCAGACAGCAATCTGAGCTAGATTGCTGTCGCCCTTGTGGCCTTTCATGCTGCGAACGTGAGCCTGGCCTTGTCCGCCAACACCGATATAACCTATATTTACTCGCTCGTTAGCACCAATGACCCTTCCTGTGGATGGAGCTTGGCTTTGACCATAAACCGGAGTTTTGGCAATGTTTGAAGAAGCAACGACCGCGGCGGCAGTCGAAGCCTTCTTGATGAAATCTCGGCGGGAATCCTCACCGCCGACCTGTGTTTGCTTTTGATTGTTTTCCATAAGACTTAAAATCTAAATAATGATGCTGTCATTAATGGGCTCTTTGGATCCTAGCCCATCCACGGCTATGGTCAATGCCCAAGATATCATGAAAGCTCAAATTTCGACGCAAGATCCTTCTTCTAAATTCAATGGAATTAGCCGGAAATTTCTTTGCCTCCCAAAAAAACACAGGAAACTGACCTCTGGCTGCCTATGGTATGCTCTGCTAAGGATTTCTTTTTGCCGTTCCATGGTAAACTGATCCAATCAGCCCGTTTGCCAGCCTCAAGGCTACCAGCTTCACCCTCTAAACCAAGAGCTTTGGCTCCATTGAGGGTAGACATTTTTAAAATGAATTCCGGTTTAACTGCGTTTTCTCCCTCCAGTAGTTTGCGCATTTCGTCGAAAAGGCTCAAGCTGTCTGGCGAATCTTCATCTGTCACCGATGCCAAGCTATCCGTCCCCAGTGCAATATTGAGGTTTTTGGATTGTAAATCATTGATCTGGAATGTTGGATGGGCGAAATAGGCATGGCTTCTTGGACAATGTACAATGTTCATATTGTTTTGAACCAAGCTTTCAACATCGCCTTCATCCAGGCAGTTAACATGCACTGCAATACCATTTTTTTTCAAAATGCCTGCTTGATCCATAAGTTGAATCGGGCTGCCGGTCCCCCATTCAGGTAAATGCTTGATCGAATTGAACCACTCATACATCGGTCCTTTACGATGCTTGAAGAGGTCGTATTCTTCGATGGATTCTGACAAATGCATGGAGATAGGCAGGTTGCGCAAGGTGGGGGCTCGATTCAGTGACCTCCATAATTCGGGACTAGTAGTGTAGGGTGCATGCGGAGAGATACCGGCTTTATCACCTTTTGTTTTTTCAAATAGCGCCGCATGACGGGCGCTCATGGTCAGAACATTCGCGTCCAGAGGCGTATCCTGAAGGTGTATGAGTTCATAGAAAGGAAACAATCTGGGGCCGCGTGGAAGATTGTGTGGATCAAATCTCGATGGATGAGAGACTGTATCAGCAACCAGCGTAGTTCCACTTTGAATGAGTTTTTGATAACCTGAAATCCATGAAATCTGGAAATCCTTTTCACTCCATGCACGTTTTTCTTTGATCATGGATTGGATCCATGAGGTGAACGACGTGGGCTTTTTCAGTTTCCCTGCCATCAAAGTATAGTCCAGATGACAATGCGCGTTGATAAGTCCCGGAAGCATGACCTGCTCGCCTAGATCGAGGACAGTTCCCACAAATTCCCGCTTCACTTTTGCCCAGTCATCGACTGCCAGTATTTTATCTCCCTGCATTACCAATGCACCATTGAAAATCGGAGGCCTGTCAATCGGGATAATGGCTCGGCTGCGAATGATCAGTTTGTCTTGCATGGCATTTATTGAACGCAAAGGTTTTGCTTGAGAATCAAGGAGTAACGCGCAAAAGAAAACCGCTTGAATGATATCAAGCGGCTCTCAAGTCCAAACGCATGATGCGTCACAATGATCAAAATCAGGACTGGCGACGTCTTTTGTCGCGTGCCGCTTCACTTTGTGTTTTTGATTTCTTCTTGCTGTGACGTTTTCTGATTTGTTGTTCGATTTTTTTGGTGACAAGGTCAATGGCGGCATACAAATCGTTTTCGTAATCGGTCGCGTATAAATCATTGCCTTTGACTCCAAGACGTATCGAGCATTTAAACTGTTTTTCCGGAGACCGGGTGTTGTCATGTTCAAGGTTCACCCGGGCATCAATCGCCCATCGGTCCAAATGCTCAAGCTTGTCGATGCGGCCCAGTAGATGATTCTCGATCGACTTGGTTAATTTTATGTTATGCGTTGTCAGCACGAATTTCATTTGGTATTCACTTTCTTCTCATTTGGTTCTTGATTGGTTACTTGATCAAGTCAGGTGACTTGTTTTCAAAACGGGTCTTCCAGGAAAACTGAACTCACGGCATCAGCAAAAGCAGGTGGAATTCCTATTTTACCGTGCTTCTGGAGTCCGCTCCCATTTATATGATCGGATTTATTCGTGATTGGTTGCGGTATCATTTGCATTGGATTTCTTCCTATGGGTCTTCATTTCGGCAAAGGCTCATACCAATCCTGCCTTAGCCAATCGACCAGTAATCCGATTTCCGTCGGGGTGAGGATGCCCTCAGTCAAGAAAGAGGGCATGCGGTCATTGTTCTCACCGTAAAAACGTTTCTGACCAGGATCGGAAATGAATGCTGTCATCCATTCCCGTGAGCCGTAACCAGTTAAATCGGGTCCATCCACGTCCTCGTCTTCAAAATGAAATGCATGGCAGTCAGAGCATCCTAATTCATATCCTAAATCCTCTTTGCCTAGAACGATGAGGTCCGCCTCTACCTCTTCAACCTCTGCCTGCCGGCTTAAACCGGCTTCAGCCGAAAGGGCTTTAATAGCGCGCTCCAGCGCTAATTTTTCTTCCTTGTCAAACTGTGAAACTTTCTTCTTAACGAAGCGTACCATGTCTCCATTTCGAAATGCTGTTTCTCCAAAATAACGTTTGGTGGCGATATGCTCAGGTTTCAGTAAATCCGTCAGCCAGGCGCGCGAGGCAAAACCTTTCAAATCTGGTGCATTCGAGGTATCCAGTGGAACATTCCCCGTGCCATCGTGTCCGTCAAAACGATGGCAGCTTGAACAATGTGCTGCGAACAACAAGGGGCCCATGGTCTTGGGGTCATGGTGCAGGAGGTGAAGCGCTCCCTGTTCCGGGATACCCGTCGGCCCAGTGGCAAGTTCAACAGCTCTCTGTGCTTTTTCATCGGCTTGCTCCCCGGCCGCTATGTAGTATGCATTGCTGGCGTCTTCGATCTTTGCCGAGTAAGTCAGCCAGAAGACGCCACTTAGCAGACCGATGGTTACCAGAATGTTGAAGTAATGACCAATCCTGACCTTGGCTATCCAAGGCATGATCACGAAATACCCTACGATCAAGCTGGGAATGAAAATAGCTCCAAGAACTTCCTTTTCGCCGGGGAAGTATTTCAAAAATTGGAATAGGAATAGAAAGTACCATTCAGGTCTTGCGGCTGCGTAGAGATCCGTGGGGTCTGCCGGAGCCGCCAGGGGCGCCCCCATGCCAATGTGAGTAAAACCGAACCACTGAGGTTTCACGGTCATCAGCATGACAAATCCCATCACTGCCAGGCAAGCGATGGCGTTTTTGAGTGCCTGTTCAGGCCAGAACGAGGATACATTGGTTCTAGTCTCGGTAATTCGTTCAAAGGCCTGCTTCCTGTATCGACGCACCAGCATCATTCTTGCCAGCAACAGGCCCGAAAAGACCACAGGAAGAACACCAGCATGCAAGGCAAAGAAACGCGTGAGGGTATGATGCCCGAAATGCTCCCCTCCTACAGTCAATCTCTCAAGGTAGGTGCCAAAGACCGGACTCAACGACATGATATGAGTCCTTACTTTTGCCGACCAGTAACCCTGTTGATCCCATGGAAGCAGATAACCCGTCAGTGAAAAACTAACGACAACAAGTGCCATAGCCATGGCGATCCAGAACATTAATTCTCTGGGTTCGCGATACCCTTTGAACCAGATCTTCTGAATCACATGCAATAACACCAGGACAACCATGGCTTCTGCCGCATAGTAATGAATACCGCGCACAAGCCATCCCAGCTGCATCACATGTTGAATATAGTAAACACTCTCCCATGCGGACCGAGTACTGGGGCTGTAGGACATCCAGAGAGCCATGCCGGTAATGGCTTGTACAGCGAATATGAAGAGTAGGAGGCTTCCCCAGGTGTGGCGCCATTTGGCTCCTCCCGGGATCTCATTGAACAACGCGGACTTAATAACCTTTTCGAGGCCGGTTCGGTCATCAATCCACTTGAGCAATCTGCGCATTAGCTGGTTGGAATTCTTTCTGAAATCCCGGTTTTAAAGCTTTGGTATTGAACCCAGATTTCATCGCCATTGCGGATTTCTAACTTCAATGGATCCATACCTCGTGGACTGGGGTTGTTCGGGTTGGCTTTCGTACCGTCAAAATGAAACTGACTTTCGTGGCATGGGCAGTTAAACTGAGGTTTCTGCGAATCGATTTGAACAAAGCAACCCGCATGAGGGCAGATAATGTTGAAAGCGGCCAAGTGCTCGTTTTTGGTGCGCCTGAGATAAATGGAACCCACTGGAACATTTGAATAATGATTCCATGCGTCTTTCCTGTTGGAAAGAATATCGAACTTCATGGGTATTCCATTTGCCGGCAGGGAAGCTAATCGAGCGACCATGATGAATGCGCCTGAGGTTTCGTTTCCGTTGCGTCTCAGGGGATCCAGAAGAAGCGCCAAACCACCCAAAAGTGGAGCAAGAAGTGCAAAACCTCCTGTGATCATGGTGAGCATCCCACGCATGAAACCTCTGCGATCCGGGCTGGTTGAGGGTTGAGGCTTTTTTATCATATGCGCCAGACTTACTAGAACAACCATACACTTTTACCCTGCCCAAGGCAATGGAGAATTGCTGAATCAAGGGCGATGTTGGTGCAAATCCTTCTCTTATTCTCAAACCGTACCCTGAGCCCGATCGCGCTTTTTTTAAACGGGTGAATTTCAGGGTCTCGCCTGCGGATGCCTGATATGAAAGACCTCTTCACAATTCAAGGCCTTCGGGCTCATATCCGGATTGGTCTCCATGATCTCACTCATCCATTGCCACCATTTTTGACACACATCGGTACTCGAAATCGCGTTCCATTGATCCTCGTTTTCGATCTCGGCATGCGCGAAGAGGTGTTTTTTATCAGGGTGTAAGAAGATGCTGTAGGAGTGGACTCCATGCTCCAACAGGGTAGCTTCCAATTCAGGCCAGATGGGGTTATGCCTTTTTTCGTATTCTAGCTCACATCCCTGCTTGATGGACATGATGAATGCTTTACGGATCATAATGGTTTGATTGGGATGTCAATACGCTCCGCGATGCGATTG
>JBDQII010000217.1:0-8671 GCA_040264395.1 Verrucomicrobiota bacterium | reverse complement strand
GATGATGGAATATTCCAATTCACAGGTTTCCTCAACGTGCCAGAAGCAGGTCAACATGCCTTCAGAAGTTCTTCTGATGATGGATCCGTGGTTCGTATTGGTAATCAGATCGTTGTCAACAATGACGGCGGACATGGTGCCCCTGGACCTGCCCCTGATGGCAATGCCTTCTTCCCTGTCGCCGGTCTGTACCCCATTGAAGTTGCTTACTTCAATGGCGATTGGACAAATGATGGTGGAGATCACGGCGGAGCGAACATTGAGTTGACGATGAATGGTGAAAGCATTGCTGGCCATCTTCTTCAGCCTCTCGGTGGGTTGCCATCCGTTGGGTTCGCCTCGATTCTGCTGGACTTCGGTGGCACAGAGGGAAGTGGAGCTGGAGCTTCACCTTCTCCATGGGTTACCATCGATAGTTTGACACAAGACGAACCCGTTGACCTTGGCGGAGGAGTCACACTCACCGCACTTGATGACGGTTACACTGCTAACAACCCAGCTCCTCCCAATGAAGGAGCTGAGTATGCCGGTATCATGGTGCCGCAGGAGGCTCGTAACGACTATCTGTTCAAGAATACAGATACCGCCGGCACCGAGGCACGGATGCAGATCACGGGATTACCCGCTGGTACTTATGACGTCACTGTTTTTGAGGGACGCACAACGGATGCCAGTCAGTTTGCCAAGATATGGGCAGGCGACGGCAATGAGCCGGATGCTGAAAACACCGGATCCTTTGCTGGCGATCACGCCACAGTGACAGTGACTGTGGGTGAAGGTGAGACCCTTTGGTACAAACATCTTGAGGATAACTCAGGTGGTATCAGCGGAATGATCATTCAAATGGCTGGTGGAAGCGCTGGCGGTATCTCCGCCGTCACCCTTCAGGATGGTAACATTACCATTGAATACACCGGCACCCTGAAGAGCTCAGCAACGGTCAATGGCGAATTCAGTGCCGTGGACGGAGCGAGCTCACCTTATTCCGTGGCAGCTGACCAGGATCAGGCCTTCTTCATTGCTGAGTAAGCATGAAGCCTTGATCCAAGTTGAAAATTAATTCAAGGGCCGCCCCTCATGGGCGGCCCTTTTTTACATTGCTTCCATCAAGGGTAATTTGGTGGATGATAGAATCCAATCCAGCCGCAGGTATCTGACTTATTTCATCTTGCTGGTCGTAATAAGCAAGTCCCAAACAATCAATGACATACCTGCCTTAAATTCATTTTCGTGTAAGAGGGAGTGTGTTAGGAAAGGGCTCCAGTGCAACTGCTTCCCTCACCTGCTGAGCAAGCAAGGCAATGATCACCA
This sequence comes from Verrucomicrobiota bacterium, assembly GCA_040264395.1. Taxonomy (GTDB): domain Bacteria; phylum Verrucomicrobiota; class Verrucomicrobiia; order Limisphaerales; family AAA164-E04; genus AAA164-E04. The sequence goes on along the minus strand of JBDQII010000217.1, from coordinate 7,360 downwards.
GTTTGAATATTTATCTGATTCCATTCAGTCGGGGAAAGGTCCCACAAAAATAATTTTTCCCCATTTTCCATCTGCATGTTCAGCATTTGGTTGAAATCGCAATCATAAAGCTCTCCCATGTAACCCACACTTAGGGTGGTTCGACACATCAGCGATTCCGTCGTTTCCGCATTGAATGACTCATTCAGCAGCTTCATGTAGGATTCCAGTTGGCTTGACTCCTTCAAATCCTCTGCAAATCGAGCGATGGGTTGGTTGGTGATGCAGAACAATTGGTTGAAGGTAATTCCAAATTCCTTTTTGAGTGCTTGCTTGTAATCATGCTCGAGTTCGGACTGAGACCCCGGCAGCTTCGGACCCAGTGGATTGTAGACTAGGTTCAATTTCAAATTTTCCGAACCATAGCCAAGTGCATTCAATTTCTGAAGTCCGCGGATGCTTTTCTCAAAAACGCCCTGGCCGCGTTGTCTGGAGACGTTGTCAGATGTGTAGCATGGCAGGGAGGCGATGACTTCCACTTCATGTTCAGCGAGAAAACAATGCAGATCCTCGTATCCTGGCTCTTCCAAAATGGTCAGATTATTCCGGTCCATCACATGGCAGCCTGCCGATTTGGATTCGGAAACAAGCCTTCGAAAATGTTCGCTGATTTCCGGTGCTCCGCCTGTAATATCCACGTTTTTCGGTCGATGCTCCTTGATCCAATCAATGACTTTATCTGCGGTGGTGCCATCCATCATTTCCGTGCGCCAGGGGGCAGCATCCACATGGCAATGGCGACAGGCTTGATTGCACTTGCGCCCAACATTTATCTGTAATGTTTCCAGCTCCAATCTTTTGAGCTGGATAGAATGTTCTGCGAGTTTTTCGTCAAATTGATTCATGATAGCAGTTGTCACGATAGGTGACATTTGTACTATGCGCCAATGAATTGTAAACACCCGTGAACCTCACGGTCCGCCGGTTTTTCATAAAATAGGCAACAACGTTAGAAGGGCAATACAGTGCAGCAATCCGCTGCGATAAAAAAACGAAGCTCAATTCCTTGAGCTTCGATGAATGATTAGAAACGCGCGTGGATGCGCGTGCTTGCCGCAATTTGCGCTGCCGTTGTTCAGGTAGCCGGGTGTTTCCAGGGGGCTCGATACACTCTTGCAAGTTTGGAGTTGGCTTCAACATCATCATGGACCTTGCCTGAAGCAGGGTTCCATTGAAGTGTGCGGCCAAGGTCCATTGCCATGTTGGCCAGAATGCAGCTCGTTGTTGAGATATGACCCTCCTCGATATCCGCAACCGGTTTGCCTCGGGTGGCAATCGCATTGAGGAAGTCCAGCATATGGCCCCGAATGGCAGGAGCCACGTGGCGCTCGAGATCTTTCTCGTCCCGGTCCTCTGGATACTGATCCAACTCCATGACTACATCCTTGTGAATGGGCTTTTCATTGCGTCCCCGTGGTATGAAGTCGTAGCCGTTGACACTCGCCTTCAGTGTGCCCTTTTCTCCATAGAGGAACAGGGCCCATGGATAATCAGGATCAGGCGCATGTCCCCAGGAACGATGTTGCCATACAACCTGTAAGTCCTTGAAATCGAAGGTGGCTGTCTGCGTGTCGGAAATATTTGCTTTTGCTGCTTTATCTACCAGAATACCGCCGCTGGATGAGACACTGACAGGCCAGCCGAGACCAAGCATCCATCTTACGGTATCGAACATGTGGATGCACATATCACCCACGATACCATTCCCGTATTCCATGAAGGCTCTCCAGCCGCGTTGATGCACGATATTATTATATGGACGCATCGGCGCTGGGCCGGTCCACATCTCATAATCGAGATTAGACGGGGCCGCAATATCGGGTGGGTTGGATCTGTTGCGCATGTGGTAGTAACAACAAATCTCGGCATGCCCAATTTTACCCAATTTACCTGAATCGATGATTTGCTCCTTGGCTTCGATCAAATGTGGCGTGCTCCGGCGCTGGGTTCCCACCTGCACGACTCGACCGTGTTGTCGGGCTGCCTTAAGCATTGCCTGCCCTTCAAGAATATCCACGCTGATTGGTTTTTGAACATAGACATCTGCCCCAGCTTTCACTGCTTCGATCATATTAAGTGCGTGCCAGTGATCAGGGGTTGCAATGAGGACAATATCGAGATCTTTTTCCGCGAGCATCTTGCGGTAGTCCGAAAAAGTGCGGGGCTTCTTCCCCGATTTCTGCCTTCCGGCGACAATCTCAGCCGCTTCCGTTAAAAGGCTGCTGTCCACATCACACAAGGAGACTACTTCCACGGGGGCGACCTGAATCAATCGCAATAAGTCCGCCTTGCCATACCAGCCCGTTCCAATCAGGCCCACTCGTTTCGGTTTCCCATTAATGAGTTCGGCCATTGCTTCCTGATTCAAAGTCGAAGCTGCAAGACCTGCTGCCCCTGTTTTGATGAATTTTCGTCTATTCATGAGCGTGTTTTAATTGATGTTTATCCTGCAGAGAAAATCAAGTCGGTTATCCACAGGAATGGTTTCTGATAAAGGAAGTATCGATCTGAATACTCCTCTTGTCCATCTTGGAATCAGTCTTGATGCGCAGTTTCCACCCTTTGCCGGTGGGCTTTCTTATGACTGAGCATGAGCTATCTTTGATCCGTCTGAGGAGAATTGGTTTAGTCGATTGAAACTTTCCCTCAATGAGTTAAAAAGTTTGCGAGAGAGACAAACTGTTCGAAGGTGATGGCTTGGGCGCGAACCATGGGATCAAGGTTGAGTTGCTTTTGTGCTTGCTCCAGTTGTTCAGATTTCCAGCGCTGTCTGAGGAGTTTCCATACAATTTTTCGGCGTTGTGAAAAAGCGATTTTTACCAATGATACATATGTGATCATTGCCGCATCGGTGAGCAAAGGTTTCGGTCTGCGTGCCAGAGTGACGCATGCTGATTCGACATCGGGTTCAGGAAAGAAACATGTGGCTGGAATGCGAAATCGGTCGATTGATTCAAAATGAGCCTTAATCAGTAGCGTGAGCACTCCGTATGATTTGGTGTTGTATGCTGAAGTGATTCGATCCACGACTTCACTTTGAAGGGTTGCCGTCATTCTGCGGGGGGCGTGTTTGGAAAGTGCCAGTTCGACCAGGATAGGGGATGCCACCGAATATGGGAGGTTGGCTGCCAGTTTCCAATCTGACCAATCAAAGGTTTCCTTTTTGATAAGCCTCAGGGCGTCGACATGTTCCAGTGTGAGGTTGGGACTTGTCTCGAAGAGAATGGTCAACGGCTCAATGAGTCGTTGATCAATTTCCAAGGCCCTGACCTGGGCCTTGCGCGCCAGTAGCTCCCGTGTCAATGGACCCAGTCCCGGGCCTATCTCAAGGACTTTTTCTCCAGGCTGAATCTCTGCAGCATCGGCGATCCGTTTGATCTGATTTTGATCGTGAAGAAAATTTTGTCCTAATGACCTGGTCAAGCGAATGTTTCGCTCTCGTAGTATTTGTTTTATTTCTGAGAGCGTCATTGCGGCAATAACTGATTCAGCGTTTTAGTCAATAGCCGGGTGGCACGCTTCATTTGAGCGTTTGAAATAATCAATGGCGGAGACAGGCCCAATACTTCTCCATGATCGCCTGAGGGAAGTACGATGATACCCGCTTCCAGCAATTGAGCGGTCCAGGAGATCACCGTTTGAGCTGATAATTTTCGATCTCCATGAATGATTTCAATGCCAATCATCAAACCCCTTCCACGAATTTGGATGCGTTTTCCCCAGGGTTTCATGGCGTTTTTGAGCTGCTCCAACCATACCCTACCTGACTCTTGAGCAACTTGTGCCATATTCAATTTCTGAAGGAGTTTTAGTTGTGACAGTGCCATTGCGCATCCCACGGGGTGTCCGAGAAAGGTGCTGGTATGAATGGCTTCACCCTTAGACGGAGGCCATGCTTCGTCCATCAGATCGGCTCGGCCGATGCAAGCGGACATAGGGAATCCCCCCGTCAAGGCCTTTCCCACGCAAATGAGGTCGGGGATGACACCTTCATGTTCACATGCAAACCAGTTTCCGGTACGCCCGAACCCTGTGTAGATTTCGTCAAAAACCAAACATGCCGAATAGGCATCACACAATCTTCGCAACTCCTGGAGGAAATTGTCCGCGGGGATTCTTTCGCCTGCTCTTGATTGAATTGGCTCCAGGAGCACTGCCCCCACATTGCCTTTTTTAAGACGCTTCTCAACTTCATTCAGTGAATGTGATAACTCTACCTCATTGGTGGGGAATACGACAAATTGACCAAAGGATTTCAGTTGGTTCATGAAGCCCTCTCTGAAATGACTGCGATGAGTCACGGATAATGCACCGTAGCCAAGACCATGATAGCCTCCTTTGAAGGCGATGACACTGGGCTTGTGAGTAGCAAGATGCGCTGTCTTCAATGCCGCTTCTACCGCCTCGAATCCAGAGTTACAGAAAATGACTTTTCCCTTGAGCGGTAAGGGGGCCCTTACCTGCGGTTTGCTTGTCCACCTTTCAAAGGTCCATTGACTCAGTGTTTTAGCCAAATCAGCCTTACCCTCATGCGGATGCACATCTCCCATGGCATGCATGAGCTTTTTCATTTGTGATATGCCTGCCTTGACCACTTCTTTTGGAGCATGGCCACAGGCTGCCACGCCGAAGGCGGCGGTTAAATCCAGATAGCGTTTGCCTTCTGCGTCGCGCACGTACATGCCGCGGGCGCGCTTCCAGACAATGGGCCATGAATGATCATCAGCCATGAAGGTGACATTACGTGATTCGTATTCCTTCAGATGCTGAAGGATGGATCGGGTGCGGTTTTGGTCAGAATGATCTTTCACTTGATTTTTTACACACCCATGGCGTCAACAGGCCAAACGACCTTGTGAAGTTGAGCCTGGAAACGGGCGGGGACAGCATCTTGGATCATCCTTTCGATCAATGCCTGACGGGTAATCAGATCGGTGGATGCAGGGGCAGGGTTGAGATCCGGATGATGCTGAGACTCTGTCAATGGAGCACACCAGGAAATCAGGATTTCACACTTCTCTTGCAGATCCCATTTTTTGATTTTGGATTTGCACCATTCATAATCTTCCTGAGTGGCGATAACGCATTTGACCTCATCCCGACTGCCCAGGTGTTGAATGTTGTCCCACAGCATGCGTTCCGATTCGCCGCTACTCGGGCATTTTAGATCCATGATGCGATGAATACGCGAGTCGAGATTCCCAATAGGATGAGCGCCGCTGGTTTCAATGAGCACCGTAAAATCCGAATCGCAAAGATCCGTCATGAGTCGCGGAACATTCTTTTGGAGTAATGGCTCACCTCCCGTCACTTCGATGATGGGCAGCGATTGGTTCTTGATCTGTCGATCGGCATAGGGGGCGGCGAGCCGATTGATTTCTGTGAGTACTTCTTTCACTGTCATGGACTGCCCCCCCTTGAATGCATAAGCGGTGTCACAATAAGAACAACGCAGATCACACCCCGTCAACCTGACGAAGATGCAAGGCAGCCCCGCAAAGGTACTTTCCCCTTGCACACTCAAATAGATTTCGTGAATCAATAATTTGTCGCTCATTACCCTATCGTTCCCAAAAGAAGATGCTCGTATCCATTTGCGATTCCAAATGTCATGGCCTTGCGGGAATTTCAGCAAGCTTTTCCCAAAGCGCGACACTCATATGCATTCCCTTGCGAAATGCGGTGAGACTCATTTTTTCGTTGGGAGAATGAGCGTTGTCATCAGGAAGTCCAAGACCAAGTAACAATGTGTCTGCTTTCAAAATCTGCTTGAAATCAGTGACGATCGGTATCGATCCTCCTTCTCGCATCAGGATTGGAGGACGATTGAATGCCTCTTCCAAGGCACTCAAGGCAGCGGATGCAAAAGGTCCGTCTGGCGCGGTGACGTAGGCACTTCCGCTATGACCTTTTTCGAATGTCATTCGGACGCTTTTGGGGCAAAGACGTTTGAGTTGCCTTTCCAGCAGTCTGAGGATCTTCGATGGTTTTTGATCAGGGACGAGGCGGCAGGTGATTTTTGCCGAGGCCTCACTGGGGATGATCGTCTTGCTTCCCTCTCCTTGATAACCGGAAGTGAGGCCATTGATTTCAAGCGTCGGACGCCCAGCCCGGCGCTCTACCGTATTGAAATTGTGTTCACCAAAAAGTTCCCTTACACCAAGCTCGCGCGCGAGCTTGGTATCTTTGTGTGGAAATCGCTTGCTCTGCTCCCTCTCAAGTTTGCTCAAAGGTGCGACATCATCATAAAAACCGGGAACCGCGACACGGCCACGACGGTCTCTGAGCTGGGCAAGCATTTGGCATAGCACCATTGCAGGGTTATCAACCGCTCCACCGTAAATGCCGGAATGCAGATCTCTGTTGGGGCCTTTGAGGGTAACTTCACAAGCAGCGACGCCACGTAAACCATACGTCAAAGCGGGGTGCTTGAGATCAGGCATGCCGTTGTCGGAAACCACAACGGCTTCGACGTTCAATTCAGACTTCAATTTCTCGAGGGCAGGGGTTAGTGAAGGGCTGCCGATTTCCTCTTCACCTTCGATCATGAAAGTAATGTCGCAAGGTAATTCTGTTCCCGTTTTGAGGTAGGATTCCACTGCTTTGAGGTGCACGAAATGTTGCCCCTTGTTATCCGTCGCCCCCCTGGCAATCAATTTGTCGCCTTCTATGTGCGGTTCGAAAGGCGAAGTAGTCCACAAGTTCAATGGATCAGGGGGTTGTACGTCATAATGTCCGTAAACCATGAAGTGTGGTTTTTTGGATTTGCCCTTGCGCGGTGTTTGAGCAATGACGACAGGATTTCCTGCAGTTTTGATTTTGCGAGTTTTGAGACCGATCGTTTTGCAATGCGCTACCAACCAATCGGAACAAGACTGAATGTCATCTGCATGGTCTGATTGGGCCGAGACACTTGGTATTCTCAAATACTCCATGAGTTGTTCCAGAAAGTCCTCCTGATGATCTTTCAGGTATTGAATGCACGCTTTTGTCATACGATCCAAGTTACAGACAGCTTATTGTGAATGCCAACGGAAAAACCAAAAGCAACGGGAATTTGTGAGCGGACTTCCTGAAGAACCTCAAGAATTCAAGATTACGGAAGATCGGGGCTAATGATGGTTTCTTTTTTTAGGCCCTTTTGATTATCGTTGTGTCGTGTGCGGAAATAGTATAAGATGCATTCATGAAATCCAAAAAAGCCCCACTTGGATCAGTCTCGTTTTTTTTAACTGTGTTTCTTTGTTTTTTCTTTTCACCAGGAGCCAGTGCTCAGCTTCAACAGGATTCCTACGATGACGGAAACGATGACGGGTGGGAT
>JBDQII010000216.1:0-8710 GCA_040264395.1 Verrucomicrobiota bacterium | reverse complement strand
GTCGTTACTTTCTCAAAGTCACCTCCCTGACACATCGGGGAGGCGACGATCAGGTCTACCGTCTCATTCATTCAATCAAACAGCCCACATGTGAACTGACCACGAGCGCCAGCGAATTCGCATTGAAGCCCGGTGAATCACTTGAAATCAAAGTTGGCATTGAGCGCAGACATGGTCACAACCGAACTTTGATCATTCAACCTGCCAATTTACCTGCAGGTATTTCCTGCGCGCCGGTCATTGCCGATAAAAAACGCAAGGAGATCACTCTCAAACTCCATGCAACCCCTTCTTCATCTCAGTTTCAAGGCTTGTTGAGTATCATCGGGAAGGAACAGGATGATTGGAATAGAACGTTCCTGGCGGGAAAAGCCACCGTTGCTACAAAAGTCAACAACGGAGTGCCATCCGGTTATCTGGATCAGGTTTATCGTAAGATTCATCACCTTTGGTTGACCATTCAAGCAAAGACACAAGCCCAAAAAAACGAAGAAAAATAATCATCATCAATCATGAAAAACTCGTTATTTTGCAGTGCCCATTCGAGCAAGGTTCCCATGCCTGGCTTATTGAACTATTGGGTGGTTCTCATTGCCATTTGGGGGACTTGTTTTGAATCGACGCTCCGTGCACAAAACCGAACAAGGGCCTTGAGAGCAGCTGCAACGGTAACGGACATCACCCCATCTTATCTCCCCATCCGAATGGCTGGTTCCATGAGGCCTAATCAGGCCCAGAGAATTCATGATCCGCTTAAAGCAAGAATCCTCATTCTGGACGATAGCCTGACCACTCTCGTTCTGGGTACGATAGATAATTGTGTCATTCCCCGGAGCGTATTCGATCAGGCCAAACTCAAAGCCTCTTCACTGACCGGTATTCCAACGTCACATATGATGCTTTCGGCCACCCATACACACTCCGCCCCGCCATTGACAGGTCTCTTTCTGAATGACGGTGAAACCGATTATTTACCAATACTGATAGACCAAATTGCGAAGGGTATCGTTAAAACATATCGGCAACTCGAGCCAGCTCAAGCCGGTTGGACAAAAACCACAAATCCCCGACATGTACACAACCGTCGTTGGCATCTCAAGCCCGAAGCCACCTACGAAAACCCCTTTGGCTCCGATGCCGATTCAGTGCGCATGAACCCCGGATACGGCAATCCCGACTTGAAAGGCCCTGCAGGGCCAACCGATCCCGATGTGTCCATCCTTGCCATTGCTCGCCCAGACGGTTCACCTCTGTGCATTTATGCGAACTACAGCCTTCATTACGTAGGTGGGGTCCAAGGTCTGTCGGCTGATTATTTCGGCGCCTTCGCGAGTGCCCTTTCAATGAAACTCAAATCCAGCGGCCAAAACAGGCCTTGCATTGGCATATTATCCAACGGCGCAAGTGGAGACATCAACAATCTGAATTACGCATTACAGAAAGCTCCAGCCAGAAAGGCCCTGTATGAGCAAATCCAATTTGTCGCCAACGATGTGGCGCATTCTGTGATGAATGCAATGAAGGACATTCAATGGCATTCATCACTCCCGTTGAAATCGTCCGAGCGCGAGATACCACTGGGCGTCAGGAAAGCTGAACCACACGAAATGGGGCGCATCCATCGCATACTGAAAGAAGCAAAGGAAAAAGATCTCAGCCGGTGGAGTCAGCCGGAAATTTATGCGAGGGAATCCTTGTTACTTCAAGATTTCCCAGATCAAGTTGCAGCCAAGTTCCAGGTGATTCAAATAGGCGATTTAGGAATCATGACACTGCCGACGGAAACCTTTGCAGAGATCGGGCTTCAATTGAAAAACGACTCACCTTTCGGCCAAACGATGATTGTGGAACTGGCAAACGGTTACAACGGCTACCTCCCGACTCCTCGACAACATGCATGGGGAGGATATGAAACATGGCGTGCACGCAGCAGCTATCTTGAGAGACGGGCTTCGATAAAAATCACCGATCTGCTTTCAGCAATGGCGCATAGTCTCCATTCGTCCAACGAGTAGTGATCAACAAAGGGATGAACCTCAGACAATGAGTCAGCTAAATCATGACAAGGCATTCCACCACTGCTGCATGAATAAAAAGCGTGTATCATGCCTGCTGTTTTTATTGTCATGGCTCACTCTCAGCGCGCTGGATGTTTCTGAATTCTCGACCAGCGAAGATGTTGTTATTGAATGTGTGGTGAGCGAACCTTTGGTCATCGACCCGGTCGCCATGGCATTTGATGAGCATCAACGCATGTGGGTGGCGGAGAACCGGGCTTATCCATCCGTGGCTCCTGATGTGAGACAAGGACAAATCGCACTCCTTGAGGACATGAATCTGGATGGTTTCTATGAAAAACGAACAACCTTTGCTACGGGGCTATCCTATCCTAACGGTGTCATCCCATGGGAAGGCGGAGTCATCGTCACTGATGCGCCGAATATCCTGTTCATGAAAGATACCGATGGCGACGGAAAAAGTGATGTTCGTCAGACTTTGCTCACTGGATTTGATACCAGTCGGTCCACTCAACTCAGGGTCAATGACCCCACCCTTGGACCAGGGGGATGGATTTATCTGGCGGGAGGTTTGAGCGGTGGCCGGGTCAAGGCTCCCTGGCAATCGAATGATTCGATCATTGACATGCGCCGCCATGACATACGTTTTCACCCATATACCTGGCAACTGAAGGCGACGACGGGAAAATCCCAATATGGATTGGACATTGACCGCAAGGGCAATCGATTCATCTGCATGAACCGCGTTCAGGTGCAACACGTAATGGCAGAGGAATCCGATTGGGGAAATCACCCTTTCTTTCCATTCAGTCAAACAGTGGAAAACCTTCCGAAAGAACGAGTGGATGATTTACTGAGAGGTTACAACGCCGGCGCACGTATTTTCCCACTTACCAAACATGAGACGACCGCTGACTCTCATGCTGGCACATTCACCGCCGCTTGTGCCGTCACCATTTACGAGAGCAATGGATTACCGGAAAAATATTCCGGTCATGTCTTTTCATGCGATCCAACAGGCAATTTGATTCATTTTGATTACCTCGAACCAAAAGGACCCAGTTTTGTGGTAAAAAGACAAGAATCCGAGACTGAATTCGTCGCATCAAGGAATCCCTGGTTCCGTCCAGTGTTCCTGACCACGGGTCCCGAGGGAGCTCTGTATGTGTGTGACATGCGTCGCCAAACAATTGAACATCCTGATTACCTGCCTGAGGAAATCCGCAAACGCACTGATTTTGAAAGCGGGAATGACATGGGCCGGATTTACAGAGTGCGCGCAAAGTCAGCTTCAGCCCTGAAAGCGAAGGCACCCCACGAACCAGCAAATAGCCAGTCACAAGATATACGCGCATTTCGTGAAGCCACATACACAGGCAATGAATGGAGAATAGAGGCTTCTTTCAGAAGGATCGCAGAAAAATTAGGTAACAAGGAAACACGCCTTGAAGCATTTTCAGCATTGATGAAAGCTTGGAAAACGGTTCATCCGGATTATCAGCATTGGTTATTGTCGCTACTCGATGAGGAACAACAGACGCATCGCAGGCTCCTACTTGACGCCTTGGCAGAGATAACACCTGGAGACAGGACCGCAATCATCAAAACCATTGGTCGGCAAATTGTAAGGACAGATGCGGCAGGTAACGCGATAGAAAAGTGGTATCGATCCACTTTTGCTTCCTCATCCCCACCAGATGAAACACTGCCGCCCATGTTACGGTTTCGACTGGCTTTAGAAATGGACTCATGGAGTCAGCCTTATCGCTCTGAAGTTTTGGCAATGATCTTGGCCAGAGATTCCAGATGGGAATGGACTCGGTCCGCAGTCATACAATCTTCAAAAGGTGCTGCCTTGTCATTGTTGAAAGAACTTTTCTTGTCCCTCTTCAAAATGTCAGACCTGAACAAATCCGGATCTCAAAACATACCCGCATTGAACCATGCAGGTATGCTGATCTCCGTAGAAAAACTTTCAGAAATAGCCATTCTGGAGGGAGCAAATCCTTCTGATATTCTAAATACCGTTCTCAAAGGAAAAATACACAACCATCGAGATATCGTGCCTGGCAAAAGGGCTGTTCTCCCTTTGGAGACCAGAAAACACTCGAATGAACAAGGTCAGGGGGAAGCAAACGCTTTCTTCTTGGCCGCGATGCTTCTTGGCATGCATGAATCAGGAAAACTTCCACCACCCGACACCACCAAAGTCTGGCTTGAGTGGGGAGATCCAGCATCTTTGGAAGCCTGGGAAAAGATGAAGAAAACCTTGTCCGTTTACGCTGCCGATCATTTATCAGAAGAAAAAAAATCCGTGCTGCATCGTTTTCGAATATTGTCTGGTGAGGAGGACTGGGTATGGAAACTGCACGAAGCCGTGGATCTGAATGACGCCGCGTTACTTGATCTGGTGATAGAAGCTTCAAGATCTGCCCTTGCACATGAGATTTTGAGCGAAGTTTTTGCCCCAGCAATCTGGACCAGGCTCCCGCACGCCGCGCGCAACCAATTCCTTCAAACAGCCTGTTCCGATCAACGCCATGCAGGACTCGTTTTCAGCGCAATCGAGAATGGATCACTGCCCGCTGGAATGCTGAACATACATCTTCGAAATCAATGGAATCGCGTCTTGTCACAGGAACAAAGAAAACAACTTGAGTCATTGTTAGGCAAACGAGTTTCAATCGATGCACTGGCTTCGTTTGAACGACTGAAACCTGCAGTAAAAATGCAAGGAACACCTGGCAGAGGAAAGGACTTTTTTCTCAATCTTTGCAGTTCCTGCCATCGACTTGATCAAACAGGACAGGCACTGGGTCCGGATTTATATGGCATTCGCAATCAGGCAAAGGAAAGCATTCTGCTGCACATCGCAGATCCAAATCGAGAAATTACATCCGGATTTGAAGGAGTGGAATGGACGACATCCGGTGAAACGTTCATTGGCCTTCTGGCCTTTGACAATGGAAACCAAATTCGCATGCAATTACCCTCTGGAATCAATCTCACCTTTCAACGCAATCAGGGTGCCTTACGCAATCTGGATCTTTCACTCATGCCCGAAGGTATCCTGAACGGCTTGACTCATCAGCAGGTGGCAGATTTATTGGCTTATCTAAGAGGCGAATAAAGCAAGCGAAAGAAGGACTTCAAGCCGATCCATGGCTTCCAGCAAAAACAGCCTTTATTCACTTGAGGTTCTGACTTTCAAAGTTACAATTCCCAGTGCATCCAATGAACAACCTGCAAAGACAAAAAGGTCTGTGCATGCTATTACTTCAACTGAAAGTGATAGCGTTTCTCTTTGCGTTGTTGACACTCATACACGCATCACCAATGCGTGCAGCTGACCTGGCAGACGAAACGGCCTTCTTCGAAAACAATATCCGCCCCATCCTGGTAGATTCCTGTTACAAGTGCCATTCAATCGAAAAAAATAAGTCCAAAGGAGGTTTATTCCTGGACAGCCGAAAAGGCCTCATGAAAGGTGGCGATAACGGACCAGCCATCAAACCTGGACATGCAGCGGAGAGCCTGCTGATCAGCGCCATTAATTATGAGGATGAAGATCTTCAAATGCCACCAGACGATCCACTGACTCCGGAACAAATGGGTCATTTTGAAACATGGATCAATGCTGGAGCCGTTTTTCCTGACAGACTCATTGCAAGTTCCAAAAACGCAGAATCCTGGTGGGATGAAATCGAGCCTGAATCACTCCTCCCGTTAAGTTCCAGACCTGAGGAAGTGATCGACCATTACACCCTTCAGCCATTAAGGTTTCAGAACTTGATCCCAGCACCTCCTGCTACGGAAGCTGCCTGGCTGCGTCGCATCACGCTGGATCTGGCGGGACGCCCACCCACACCTTCTGAGCGAAATGATTACTTGTTCAATCCGTCTAAAACCCGCAAGGAGGAATTTGTCAATTACCTCGCCCAAACCAGCTGTTTCCTTGAACAACAGATTGAAGAATTCAATTGGCTGCTGATGGACGGCAAAAAAGGCAAACTGAAACCTTACCTCCAGACTGCCCTCGGTGAATCCAGGGCCTGGGATCGGATATTTAGAGAAATTATTCTGGCAGATTATTCGAATGTGTCTTCGGAAGGCGCCGCTGAGTTTATCAAGGATCGTGTGCGGGATATCGATCGTTTGACCAATGACGTCAGTGTGCGTTTTTTCGGTGTCAACATCAGTTGCGCCCAGTGTCATGATCATCCCAATGTCACCGATTGGACACAAGCACGCTATTATGGGATGAAATCCTTTTTTGGCCGTACCTTCGAAAACGGAGGCTTTGTGGCAGAAAAGGAATATGGGCAAGTCAGTTATAAAAACACTCAAGGGGATACACTCAAGGCATCACTTCAATTTTTAGAAGGAGATGCAATCAAGGAAACACTAAGCAACTGGACTGATGAGAAAAGAAAAAGCGAAAAAGCACTTCTGGAATCATTGAAAAAAGAAAAGAAACCGGTTCCCCCACCCGCTTACAGCCGTCGAAGCCGACTTGTCGAGGCTGGCTTGGCTGAAGGTCAGGCAGGTTATCTTGCCAGAGCCATTGTCAACCGGTTATGGCACCGCCTCATGGGCACCGGACTCGTAGAACCATTGGATCAAATGCATGGTGACAATGATCCATCCCACCCGGAATTACTGCAGTGGCTGTCCCTCTGGTTCATCGAACATGATTACAACCTGAACGGGTTGATTCGAGGCATTGTTCTCAGCCAGGCCTACCAGAGGTCGAGCGCCTGGGAGAGCGCGGAGCGTCCTGCGAAACATCTTTACGCTGTGGCAAACATCCGCGTACTGACCCCCCGTCAATATGCAACCACACTTCTCATGGGTGTCACTTCCCCGTCGGACTGGCAGAACAACCCTGACCCTTCTTCCCCCCAACACGAGGAGAGCTTAAAAAAAGCCTTCAAGGATCTTTCCAAGGTAAGATCGTGGTTCGAACGCCCCACAGAAACTTTTCATTTCAGTGTCGAGGAGGCCCTTCAGTTGAGCAACGGAGAAGAAGTTCAATCCATTTTGTTTGATTCCTCTGCAGTTGGATTATTGAACACACTTACCGAAGAACGAGATCTTGACCACTGTATCCAGCAAGCTTACCTGCATATTTATCATCGCACCCCAACGGAGGATGAAGCTCAATTGCTGAAATCATTCCTGAATGTCGGGAAGGAAACATTCCCAACACAACTCAAATCCATGGTATGGGCACTATTGACCAGCCCAGAAAGCCGCCTGAATCACTAATCAACGCATCATGAAACCCGATCAAACTCCCCCTGGACAATGCTCACATTCCGAGCATCAACTCAGCCGCCGATTGTTCATGAACAGTTTGGCGGTAAGCATGGCTGGCGCAAGTGGTCTGATAGGAAATACTGGCTCCGCCCACCTTTTCGATCAGGAACCGATGACCAGAGAACTCAAGGCGAAGGGGCGCAGCGTCATTCTGGTTTGGTTGGCGGGTGGCTCCAGTCAATTTGAGACCTGGGACCCGAAACCCGGTAGCCCAAAAGGGGGACCGTTTTCGACGATACCAACAAGCATTCCAGGCCTCCACATCTCTGAGTTGATGCCCAAAATGGCGAAACGCATGCACCAGACATGCCTGATCCGTTCATTGAACACCAAGGACAGTGGACATGATTCAGCCTCTGCCTTGATCATGCGCGGACGCAAGGATGAGCCCTCTCTCAAGTATCCCGATATGGGTGCGATACTGGCAAAAGAGCTGGCTCGCACAGATAGCAAGGTACCAGATTACGTTTCATTTTATTCTCAAACTGAAGGAAGGAATTTTTCGAAATTGACCCCAAGTTTTCTTGGAGCTCGTTATGCGCCGATGGAACTTTCGGATCACATGACTCCGCCCAATCTGAAACGATTGCAGGAGCTTTCTGAAATCGCCCATCTTTCAAGAGCGGATCTGCAGCAGGTCCTGAGTCAACAATTCGCCAGCCAGCACAATTCGAATATGGTGAAAAGTCATGCTTCTGCATTTGCTCGCGCTCAGGGGCTCATGAGTAGTGAGTCTCTTTTCGATGTTGAGAAAGAACCCAGATCCATCCGTGAAAAGTATGGCCCTACCCAGTTTGGCAAACAAATGCTGATGGCCCGCAGGCTGGCTGAATCAGGGGTTCCCTTTATTCGGGTTGGACGGGCATGGTGGGACAGTCACGGACAGAATTTTGAAACGCACCAGGAAATGGTTCCAGAGCTTGATCATGTCTTGTCAACATTGCTGGATGATTTACGTCAGCGGGGCATGCTCGATCACACGCTTGTCGTCGTGATGGGAGAATTTGGACGTACCCCTGAAATCAATGCAAGCCTTGGGCGCGACCATTTTTCAAGGGCGTGGAGTGCCTTGATGTCAGGCTGCGGCGTCAAAGACGGAGCCGTTTTTGGGGCAACCGACAAACACGGCAAGGAGGTCATTGAGGGTGAGGTAGGTGCAGGCGAACTGTTCGCGACGATGCTGAATGCAGTGGGCATTCAACATGATAAGAACTACTACGTTGGCCCAAGGCCGATCCCACTGGTTAATTATGGCATTGAACCGATTCGCCATATTTTGATTTGACACACTCGGTGAAATGAAAATAAGTTAACCTTCTTCACAGGCAAGGCCATCATGGAATTCAAACTTGTTAAGGAGAAAAAGCGAGAAG
>JBDQII010000215.1:0-8717 GCA_040264395.1 Verrucomicrobiota bacterium | reverse complement strand
TTCCAGCGTCGTGCCGCCTTGTTCACTTATTTGACCGGCCACCTTGGAATAATCCGCCGGATCGACAATGACGGTCACGCTCTGATGGTTCTTTGCCGCACTGCGCAGCATGGATGGTCCGCCAATATCGATGTTCTCGATGGCTTCCTCGAGAGTGACATCCGGTTTGGCAATGGTGGCCTCGAACGGATAAAGGTTCACTACCACCAAATCGATGGGAGCAATCCCATGTTGATTAACTGTTTCGCAATGAGCTTCATTTTCCCGTAAATACAGCAGGCCCCCGTGTACTTTGGGATGGAGCGTTTTCACGCGACCATCGAGCATCTCCGGAAATCCGGTGTAATCACTGAGGTCCATCACCTCCATCCCGGCATCACGAATCGCCTTGGCGGTGCCGCCAGTGGAGATTAATGCCACTCCGGATTCGGAGAGTTTCTTGGCGAAAGGCACGAGACCTGATTTGTCAGATACGGATATAAGGGCACGTTGAATCTTCTGCGTCATTGCTATGAAATCAAACAGGACAAATCATCATATCGTCAACCGCCAAAATTACGGGATTGACCTGAGCCCCAACCTCATCTTCATTACAGGGCATATTTCATGAGCACAGATCCAAAAAACCAGCAGTCAAATCCTGATCAAGTAGCCAAGCCCAGCCAGGGCGATCTGGATGCCATCAACCATTTGCGGGATCTATACCAACAGATGCGCGATGAACTCGGCAAGGTGATTATCGGCCAACAGGACGTCGTAGAGCGACTTCTCATCTGCATCCTCGCCAGGGGGCATGGATTATTGATGGGAGTGCCGGGTCTAGCTAAGACAACTATTATCAATGCGTTATCTCAAGTCATGGCACTGGATTTCAGCAGGATTCAGTTCACCCCTGACTTGATGCCGAGCGATATCACCGGGACCGACATTCTTCAGGAAACCGATCAACCAGGGAAGCGGGCGTTCGTATTTTCCAAGGGACCAATCTTCGCAAACATCATCCTCGCGGACGAAATTAACCGCACTCCCCCCAAAACCCAATCCGCCTTGCTCGAAGCAATGCAGGAGCATCGAGTCACGGCGGCGGGACGCAATTTTGTCCTTCCTTCACCTTTTTTCGTTCTGGCAACTCAGAACCCCATCGAACAGGAAGGAACATACCCTCTGCCCGAAGCGCAACTGGATCGATTCATGTTTTTCATCAATGTGGACTATCCCTCGGCGGTAGAGGAAAACAGAATTGCACGTGAGACTACGGGGAAAGCAGCTCCTACTTTGAACAAACTGATCAGCGGTGAAGAAGTTCTTAAATTCCAGGAAATCGTGCAACGCGTGCCGGTGCCGGATCATATCTACGAAACAGCAGTGGATATTGTACGCCAGACACGCCCAAATTCTGAGGAAGCTCCTAGCTTCGTAAAACAATGGGTCACCTGGGGAGCAGGCCCTCGCGCAATCCAGTATCTGATCCGTGGAGCCAAAGCCCGCGCTGTGCTGCAGGGCAGCTACATGGCTAGACTGGAAGACCTTGAAGCAGTAGCCCAACCTGTACTGGCTCACCGCATCCTGACGAATTTTCAGGCACAAGCCGAAGGGGTGACCAGCCGCAGTGTGATTGAGCAGCTGGTCAAAGCTCAGCGTGAAAAAGCCTGATCCATGAAAAAATGGACACACCGGTTGAATAACAATCGGTAACGAAGATTCGAAACAGAAAAGTATTCATGGCAGAAAACACAGAAAAAGACATGGAGTTGATCGATCCCAAGGTGGTGGCTCAACTTGCAGCACAGCCTCTGGTCGCTCGATTTGCCATGGAAGGTTCTGTTTCTGGCATGCACCGCAGTCCACATCGAGGTTCGAGCGTCGAGTTTGCAGAATACCGCCAGTATGTCCCGGGCGACGATCTCCGACGGCTTGACTGGCGTGTGCTGGGACGAACGGATCGTTACTACCTGAAGGAATTTGAAGCCGAAACCAACCTGCGATGCTATTTTGTGTTGGATTGCAGTGGTTCAATGAACTTCAAAAGCGGGGAGACCAGCAAGCTCGATTATGCGGTCAAAATGATTGCCCACCTGGCTTACCAGATCATAAGGCAGGGTGATGCAGCAGGCTTGGTCACCGTGGGCCCAAAGATCATCACTGAACTACCCCCCAAACGTACGCCTTCGCATCTGCAGCTGATGATGAATTTACTCAAGAAGGTCAAAGGCAAAGGTGAGACCGGATTGCCTGAGACACTTCATGAACTTGCAGAAAAAGCCAAAAGAAGAGCATTGGTGATCATTTTTTCTGATTGTTTTACAGATATCGAACCCTTGATGAGCGGGCTGCAGCATTTAAGATTTCAGAAACATGATGTCGCCATGTTCCATATGCTCGACCGCCAGGAGGTGGATTTTGATTTTGACCGCCCCATTCGTTTTGCAGATCTGGAGAGCAGCTTCAGCATGGTCACCGAACCCGCGATGGTGCGTGATGCCTATCTCGACCAGTTCAGGCAATTCCAGTCGGCTCTTCAGAAAGGCTGCCACGAATGCAACAGTGATTATCGTGAAGTCATGACCACACAACCCTTTGAAAAAGTATTGGCGGATTTCCTGATTGATCGCGCCAAGGCAATGGCCTTTCGATAAATGGACACAGCTTGTCAACATAGAGAACGGTCTATCCAGAAAGCATGACATTCCTGCAGCCCATCATTCTTTTTGGATTACCGCTGATTTTGTTACCGGTGGCGATTCACCTGCTTAACCGGCTCAGGCACAGAACGATCCCCTGGGGCGCGATGAGGTTTCTGGTAGCCGCCTCCCGCAGTTCGGTCAACAGAGCGAAACTGAAACAATTCCTCATCCTTCTTTTCAGGACACTGGCGGTTCTCATGCTGATGCTTTTCCTTGCACGCCCGCTCTCAGGTGGGTGGATGGGCTGGGCATTTGCATCCGCACCTGACACCGTTCTCATCCTGCTGGATCGCTCGTCGAGCATGGAAACACGGCTGGCAGGAACGTCTCTTTCACGGCGTGAGCAAGCTTTGGAGCTGCTGACACAAGCAGCTGGAGCTTATGCCGGTCATTCCCATTTTGTATTGATCGACAGCGCATCCGGCACCCCCCAGAACATTCCGGATATTTCTGCGCTGAAAGATCACCCCATGGTTGAATCAACCGATACCGCCGCCAACTTACCATCACTCATGCAGCGTGCCGTCCAGTGGTTGATTGACAATCAGGCTGGCACCACAGAGATCTGGATTGCTTCCGATCTACAAAACTCGGATTGGCAGCCCTCGGATGATCGTTGGGAATCGCTGATGAAACAATTTGACACCCTGCCTCAAACGCTGAGATACCGTTTACTGGCGGTCAATGAACAGACAGAACTGGATTCAGGTATACAACTCGCAGACCTTGCCATCACCACCACTGAAGAGGGGCGATCACTAAAACTGGTGGCTGATGTCGGCCAGTCGCAGCTATCGGAGGAAGCCATCATCGCAACCCGCACCCTCAACGGCCTTTCCTCCGGTGTAGAAATTCCGATGGAAGCCGCACAATTACGATGGCAGGATCAATGGGATTTAGGAACCAAGGAAGAGGCAGGATGGGGAACTCTCAAGCTTCCAGCCGACGGAAACCTGCGCAACAACACACTCCATTTTGTTTATGGAAAAGCACGCATGCATCGATCACTTGTCGTGGCCAATAATACTTATGGAGGCAATGTGCTGTCGCTGGGCTCGGGTTCCATTGCCGGAGATTCATTGGAACCATCGCAAATTATCCAGAGGCCCTTTAACCAGTCATTGCAAACCGACGATGTCACATTGATCATCTGGCAGGGCACTCTTCCCGAGGGAGAACAGGCGGATCAACTCATGCAATTTGCAGCAGAGGGAGGCGTCGTGATTTGCCTCCCTTCCACTTCTCAGGAGACAGCGGAACAAGCTTTCGCAGGCATGCGGTGGATGAATGTGGAATCGCCTCCTGCCGAGGAGACATTCTTCGTCGGCCGTTGGGAAAAAGAGACAGGCCCACTGGCTGATACGGACGAAGGTTTCAGCCTGCCTGTGGATCAGCTGGATACGCTCAAGCGAAGGCGCGTTCAACACACGGACACCGTTCTTGCAGCTTATTCTGACGGAGAACCGCTGTTGATCCATCAGAAAACCGGTCAAGGTTCAATCTACTTCCTCACCACACTTCCACTGGGAAACTGGTCCAACCTGGATCAAGGTCCAGTGCTTCTTCCCTTACTGCAACGGTTGGCACAGGAGGGCACCCGCAGGCTGGAAAGCACGCTCTTTCTGACTTGTGGTGAATTAAGCGAAATTGAGATGGGTGCAGGATGGAAGCCTATCGAGGAAGATTCTACCCACCAGATTGCCTGGCATGCTGGCATCTACCGTTCGGGGAATCGACTTGCCGCGGTGAACCCGCCAGCTTCTGAATTTGAACCAGCAATGATGACAAGCGAAACAGCTGCGAGCATTTTTGAGGGCCAGGCGTTTCAAATGTTCCTCGAATCTTCCGGACAGAACGAATCCAATCTGCAGGGCGAAATCTGGAGAGTGTTCCTGTTCCTGCTCATCCTCTTTCTAATGGTGGAGAGCTGGCTGATGATGACCGGGCCGGGCACGACCGCTCAACAAGGGTTCGGAAGAAAGGCGCAAACGATCAGCGGAGGAGTCGCATCATGAGCCATTGGACGTTCGCTAGTTCGCCTTTGCTGATCATTGCTGCCTTTTTACTGGGCATCTTGTCAGTATGGTTCTCGTTCAGGATCTGGACAGGGAACGCAAGATCGAGACAAATCATGGGGTTGGAGATTTTCAGGCTGATTATCATCATCATGCTGCTCATCACCCTCCTTCGACCTGAAAGAATTCAGACCATTCAATGGGCGGAAGAACCCGCTGTTGTTGTTCTTAGTGACGCTTCAGGCAGCATGAGTACCAGAGACGTCATCTATACCAATCAAGTCGTTGCACGACAGGAATGGATCACAAGCAAGCTCGGAACAGACGCACTCGCTCCCATTCAAGAAACTTCCAGAGTAGTGGTTGATGCTTTTGATGCCCCCCCTGACCAGGAAAAGCCCGAAAATGTCACCAACCTCATTGAAGGGACTGACCTCAATCAAGCACTTGAGTCGGCTTTGCAACGCGAATCCAACCTGAAGGCAGTATTGGTTTTAACGGATGGAGATTGGAACCTTGGTGACTCCCCTGCCCTCGCCGCCGCACAGTATCGCAATCAATCTATTCCAATATTCGCCGTTCAAGTGGGACGTGAATCTCCGTTACCAGATATAGAGTTAAGTGCCGTAAGCGCCCCCTCTTACGGTTTGATGGGTGAGCAGATTTCACTCCCGTTCCATCTTCATAATCGCATGCAGAAAGATTTCAAATTCAAGGCGCTATTGAAGGACGGAGACGAAATAGTAGCCGAAAAAGAGGTCACGCTCCCTGCCGCCACCGACCTTCAGGAAACCATCGTCTGGTCTCCACAGCAGGTAGGAGAGCGCAATCTGATTTTGGAAATCCCCGTTCAGGGTGACGAAGCGTTGACTGACAACAACTCAGCTGAGTTCAAGGTGAACGTTCGCATGGAGACCTTGAAGGTTCTGGTCATCGATTCGTATCCTCGCTGGGAATACCGCTACCTTCGAAATGCACTGGAACGAGATCCGGGTGTAGACATGAGCTGCCTGCTTTTCCACCCCCAGACAGGCATGGGAGGTGGTCGTGATTACCTTTCCAGCTTCCCCAACAGCAAGGATTTGATTGCACCTTACGATGTCATTTTTCTTGGAGACGTCGGCGTGGGTGAAAACGAGCTCAGCAAAGAGGATGTGACACTTATTCGCGGGTTGGTGGAGCAACAAGCCGGCGGATTGGTCCTCATGCCGGGCCGACGCGGACGCCACATCACATGGCTGGAAACGCCTCTTGAAGAATTGATTCCCGTGCAATTTGACACCAGTCGCTCAGACGGCATTGCTCTACAAAATGAGGCTCAACTGGCACTCACGCGGCTGGGCTCGGGGCATTGGCTCACACGGTTTGACATTTCAGCAGAACGCAATGCGGAACTCTGGAAACAACTCCCCGGATTCTACTGGTCAACAGCCGTCGAAAAAAGCCGTCCAGGCTCCGAAATCCTGGCCGTGCATGATTCCATCCGCAACAATTGGGGACGCATCCCGCTGCTTGCCATTCGCCCGTTCGGCAACGGCAAGGTTCTCTTCATGGGCACTGACAGCGCGTGGAGGTGGCGTCGTGGTGTGGAGGACTTGTATCATTACCGCTTCTGGAGCCAGGTCGTGAGATGGATGGCGCATCAAAGGCATATTTCACAGGATGAAGGTATTCGACTTACCTACACGCCGGAGAAGCCTGAAATCGGCCAGACAGTTTACCTCAGCACAACCGTGATGGATCGAAGTGGATACCCTTTGCAAGAAGGCAGAGTCGTGGCAAGCATCACCACTCCAAGTGGAGGCAAGGAAACCTTTGAAATGCAGGCAGAAGAAGGAGGCTGGGGTGTATTCAGAGCGAGCATGGAAGCGCGCCAATCTGGCATGCACATAGTGGAAGTTCAATCTCCAGAAGAAGACCGTCAACTGGAAACGCGACTTGAGGTCCTTAGACCTGTGGTAGAGAAAATAGGAAAACCCGCACGCGGGGATGTGCTTGACGAGATCACGAGAATATCACGGGGCAAAAAAGTGGATACAACCGGACTGAATGGATTGATAGAACAGATATCAGTGCTCCCTGAGCCAAAACCCATCGAAATTCGATTTCGACTCTGGGCCAATCCATTCTGGGGCGCTGCCCTTCTGGGACTGCTGGCCTTTTACTGGATTGGAAGAAAATATTTTGGTTTGGTTTAAATTGATTGGATATATGGCATGATGAAATGCGTCCAGACGCGTTGACGAACGAGAACCCCTTGCACAGTATGAAGTCAGTGAACAGCAACCTCCCCATCGAGCCGCACCATTTGCCGGAGCGACTGAAAAGTCAGTTCAGCAAATTGAAGGCAAGGCTCTGGCGTATTGAATTGGCTCTTGGGGTGGCTTGGGGCACCTTTGCCGTATTGGTTTCCTTCCTGACCGCTTTCGCACTGGACCGATGGCAGGACACACCAAGCTTAATCCGTGGCAGCTTACTTCTCGGCGCCTTGTCGGCTATCTGCCTGAGTGGCGGATGGTGGTGCTGGCGCTGGGTCATTGCCCAGCGTAACCTTCGAGATTATTCACGATTGGTGCAACGCCGTTACCGCATCCTGGGCGATCGTTTACTGGGCATCGTTGAATTGACTGAGGACAAGAGCGAGGAAACCTCCTACTCCGAAGAACTTTATCTGGCTGCTGTTCAACAAGTGGATCTGGATGCGCGAGGCTGCGATTTTACTGCTGCGGTTTCAACACGCCTCCTTTCGCGGTTAGGCGCTGGATCGGCTGTGCTTGCCTTTTTGACTTTCCTCTTGCTTGCCATTCTCCCCGGGGCATTTTCAAACACCTTGAGTCGTTGGATCAATCCAGGTGGCAATACGCCCCGCTACACTCTGGTCACCATCAAGCCGAATACCAGCGAGCACCTTGCGATTCGAGGGGAATCGTTTTTCCTTGAAGCAGATGTAAATTACTTGTCTTTTTGGAAGCCGCGCAAGGTGACGGTTCAACTGGATTCCGGATATCAAGTCATGGGTGAAGTGCAGGACAACCGAATACGCTTGGAAATCCCCGGCCAATTCAAGGAAACTTCCATGCAAATGACTGTGGGCGATGGCATGGCGGAAAGTAAGATCAGCCCCATGCAGCGGCCGACTCTGGTTTCACTGAACGCCTCGATCAAGATGCCCGCCTACTTGAATCTGAAGGATGCATCCATTGACGTGGAATCAGGTGGACTGGATATCCTTAAAGGTTCTGAAGTGAAAGTCGCCGGTGCCATCAACCGCCCTCTGCAGGAAATTTTATTGAACTGGGGAAGCACGAATCGTGTTCCTGTAAGCATCAGCAATGACACCTTCACCTCCGATTGGTTGAGCACAGCGAACGCATTCGAGGCTGATATTCATTGGAAAGACCAATTTGGCTTCACAAATGCACAGCCATGGAAACTGAATATCCGCCAACGGGATGACGCAGCTCCTACATTCCAGTTCCCAGAACTCTATCGGGAAATGGCGATCCTTGAAACCGAGGCACTTGAATTGAAAACAGAGGTGCGCGACGATTTCGGGGTCAAAGAGTTTGGCATCGATTGGGAAACGATTAATGGAGTCAAACCATCCAGAGATGTGCTGGACGTGGATTTCAAGGATTCCTCTCTCCATGCTGCGCAAAAAGAACTCAAAGTTTCGTTCTACTTCAGCCCAAACCTCTACGATATTGAACCGGGAGATGTCGTAGAGCTCAGGGGTTATGTGACGGATTACTTCCCTGATCGAGAGCCTGGAGAGACAGTGGTCTACCGCATACACATCGTCAGTGCGGTTGAACACGCAGAACGTATCCGACAGCAGCTGGAAGCCCTCCTCACCCAACTTGAAGATGTTTCACGGTTGGAACAATCGATCGCCACAGCGACAGATGAAACCCTCGAAAACATGGATACACTATCGGAGGAAGATCTGGCAGCGCGCCTCCAGGATCAGGCAACCGATCAAAAGCTCAATGCTTCTCAACTTTCTGAAATGGCTCGC
>JBDQII010000214.1:0-8750 GCA_040264395.1 Verrucomicrobiota bacterium | reverse complement strand
GTATGGAGGAGCAGCAGCTGACACCCGGAGAACTTGCCGATCCATACACTTTGCTGCGCCGAGTGTCGCTGGTATTGACGGGCCTACCGCCTTCAACTGACGATGTGACAGCGTTTGCGTCAAGCAAAGATCCGAAGCGCTATGAAAGATACGTCGACACATTGCTGGCCAGTAAGGATTATGCGGAACGTTGGGCCCGACACTGGATGGACTGGTATCGATACAGCGAAAGCCATGGCAGTGAGGGCGACCCCCACATCGCATTTGCGCAACAGTATCGTGATTATTTGATCCGGGCTCTGCAACAGGATGTGCCTTATGATCAGATGATGATCGAGCATCTGGCTGGCGATCTGTTGCCGACCCCCCGAATCAATAGAGAAACCCATGTCAATGAATCGGCCATTGGCCCGGCGCATCTGCGTATGAATCCTTTTGGTTATGGAGTGGTGGATGCCTACCAGGAATTGGTGACTTTCACTGACAATCAGGTGGACGTAGTGAGCAAGGCCACCATGGCCCTCACGGTGTCATGCGCCCGTTGCCACAATCACAAATTTGACCCTGTCAGTCAGCAGGATTACACGCGCTTTTATGGTGTGATGATTAGTAATCGCCCCACCACCATTGTGGTGGACAGCCAGGAAAAACAGCGCCGCCACCAACAGGCCATCAAACAACTGAAACCTCAAATAAAAAAAGCTTTTGCCACCTACTGGCTGTCTCAAATCGAATCACTTGAAGACAGGCTGCAAAAGGTGGAATTAAAGGAACGGGATGACAGTGATGCGCTGAGCCCATGGCTTCAAATGAAAGAGCAGGGGCCGGAAGCGTTTGAATCGTATTGGGAGGGATTACAGGGGCATGTGGGACGAGTGGAAGCGCACAATAAGAAAGTGAAGGAAAAAGCCGCCGCATACTATGATTTGCGTGATCCCAAAGTGGCCGCCATGTTTTTTAAAACGGGGAATGGCTCACACCTATCCACACAGCCTGCGGGCTCTTTTGCTTTGAAGGGGGAAGGAGAGAACGTGTTTCAAGGTGTGTACCCTGCCGGTGTATACAGTCATCTCATCAGCGACAAACATGCGGCCGTGATGGGGTCGCCTCGTATGACGGTGTCAGGTAACAATCTCTGGATACGCGCCGCCGGTCAACAAGCCAAAAGGCGTTATGCGGTTAGGCACTACCCGTTCGGGGGCTTGTTGCATGATGATCATCGCCTCAATCAAACTTTGCCCGTGTGGCAGAGTTCGAGGAAGATGGCTATCTGGCAGGGTGAAAAAATTCATTATGAATTTCGCACCGCTCGCGACGTGATCAGCGGACCGGGAGATGAGCGTAGCTGGTGGGGAGTGAGTGAGATTTTGATGAGTCCTGAAGCTCCGCAGAGAAGAGGAGCCCCACTGAGTTTGTGGGTGACCACGCCGCCTGTGGACAAAGCGTCTTTGTTGAAAGCGTATCAAACAACCATACAAAACATATTGAACAAATGGATGGACGGTGTCATCAGCGATGATGAGGCGGTATTTTTGGGGCAAATGCTGCAAGGCAACGTATTAAACCACAATACAAAACAATTACCCGAAAATGTTGTGGCACTGGTGCAGCAATATCGCAGGCTTGAAAATGATATCCCCGCACCCACCCGCGCCCCGGGAGTGTATGAGTCGGATCCGGTGGATGCTCCCTTTCTGAATCGTGGTGACCATCAAAGTGAAGGGAAGGCGGTGCCGCGGCAATTCTTGGAAATGTTTGGGAACAAACCTTACAGCAGAACAAACAGTGGGCGCCTGGAGCTGGCGCAGGATATTGTGGCTGACAACAACCCTCTGACACGACGCGTCCTGGTGAACCGCTTGTGGAATTATGTCTTTGGCGCCGGCCTGGTGGCTACCACCGATAATTTTGGACGCATGGGGGGGCAACCCTCGCACCCCGAACTGCTGGATTTTCTGGCCAGTGATTTCAAGAAGAATGGTTGGTCGTTAAAGAAAAGCCTCAAGTTGATGGTAACCAGTCGCACATTCAAATTGAGCAGTCAGATCACGGCAGCCGCCCGGGAGCTTGATCCTGTCAACAAGTACTTGTCTTTTTACACACCGCGTCGCCTGGATGCAGAGTCTATCTATGATAGCCTGCATTTTGTAGCGGGGCAAAAGAAGCGGGCGATATACGAAAGCGTGATCCGTAACCGCTTGCACCCCTTCCTGACCGCTTTCAACTACCCGGTTCCTTTGTCGACGGTAAGTCGGCGCCCAAGCAACAACGTGCCGGCCCAGGCGCTGAGTCTGATGAATGGGTTGGCAGAGGATTTGTCTGGGAATCTGTTGAGCCGAGTGAATGTGAAACGGGACGTGGATGTGGTGTTGCGTGAGTTGTTTTTGAGGTTTTATGCCCGTGAGATAACGGTAAGTGAGCGCACGCTGTGCCGGAAGTTTTTAGGAGACGACCCCGACGCCGAAGACTGGCGTCGATTGATTGCCACATTGTTCAATTCCAAGGAGCTAATATATGTTTACTGATACTTTTTGCCGTCGACGCTTCATGCAGCTGGGGTTTGGAAGCCTGGGAGGGCTCGCTCTGAGTCAATTAAGTGCGTCGCAGGGTAAGCCCCGCCATCATCAACCGAAAGCACGCTCGGTGATATTGTGTTACATGTCTGGCGGGGTGAGCCACGTGGACAGTTTTGATCCTAAGCCTCTTTTGAAAGATATGCATGGCAAAGACATGCCCGTGGACATACTGCGCACGCAGTTTGATAACAACGGCAAGATCATGCAATCGCCTTGGAAGGCAAAAAAATATGGTCAATCGGGGTTGGAGATGACAAACCTCTTCCCGCACATTGCCGACTGCGCCGATGACATTGCTCTGGTTCGCAGCATGACGGCAGATTTTTCAGAACATGCCCAGGGGAACTTTTACATGCATACAGGTTTTCCTTTCCTGGGGGTGCCGTCGGCGGGGGCCTGGGTAAATTACGGTTTGGGCAGTGTGAATCAAAATCTCCCCGGGTACGTGGTCCTCAACAACAAAACCGGGATTCCCCACGGGGGCAAATCGATTTTCGGCAGTGGTTTCCTGCCTGCCACCAACGGTGCCTCGTTTTTTGATCTGGATCAGGAAGAAGTGGTCAGTCGTGTGCAGCCACGTCGCCCATTGAAAGAGCAGCGTGCGAGCCTGGGGTTTTTGAAACAGCTGGATGGCGCTTTTGCCAAGCGCTCGGCTGCAGAGGGGGATGTGCAGTCGGCTGTGAAAAATTATGAGACAGCCTTCCGCATGCAAACGGCGGTACCTGAATTGATGGACCTCAATAAAGAACCGGACCATCTCAAACGAGCTTATGGCTTTGAGCATGAAGACCCGCTGGTGGCTCGTTATGGGCATCAGTGCATGGTGGCCCGTCGGCTGGTGGAACAGGGAGTGCGCTTTGTCGAGTTGTCTTGCTCCAATTTCAAAGGAGATGGGCAAAGGGCCAATCCCTGGGATCAACATGGCAACCTGCCCCATGGTCACAAGGAAATGGCCCGTCAGGTCGACCAGCCCATTGCGGCCCTCATCAACGATCTCAAACAGCGTGGCTTGCTGGAGAGTACCTTGATCATATTTACCGGCGAGTTTGGCCGCACGCCTTTTTCACAGGGGAATAATGGCCGCGATCACAATCCCTATGGTTTTAGTCTGTGGATGGCTGGAGGGGGAATCAAGGGGGGCAGCGTGCACGGGGCCACCGATGAGCTGGGTTACCATGCCATTGAAGACAAGGCCAAGGTGTTTGATCTTTGGGCTACGGTGCTGCACCAACTTGGTATGGATCATGAAAAGCTGACCTATCGTTACGGAGGGCGTGACATGCGACTCACCGATGTGCATGGAAACGTGATGACAAAAATCCTTCTCTGAACATCGCTTCATTGATAACGCCAAATCCAACTGTAAAAAAGAACGGGAGTAAGCGCCTGAACTTTTTTGGTTAGTTTAAGTGATAAGTTGCACAACATCGCGAGTGCCAGCTACGGCACTCGCGAGACCAGGAGAAGCCTCGTGAGAAAATGCAAAATATCCTATTACGAAAAGCAATCCTAAGCACAACGATCGTCGCCCTGTTACTGGATGCCACTGTAGGACATCGCCTACTCGCCGTTGAGCCGCAGCCCGCATTCCGAATGGCTTGCATTTTCACGGACCACATGGTTCTCCAGCGCGATCAGCCCCTGCCGGTTTGGGGCTGGGCCGCGCCCGGTCGCGCTGTCACCGTGGAAGTTGGCCCGCACTCCGCTCGCACACGCACGAACGCGGAAGGGCGCTGGCGCCTCACCTTACCGAGCCTCGAAAGTGGCAAAGGTCCGCTGACGATGACCGTCAAGGCTGGCGATGAGACCATTCGCCTCACCGACATCCTCGTGGGCGAAGTCTGGCTCTGCTCCGGCCAGTCCAACATGGAAATGACCGTTCACGAATCTGCCGACGGTAAAGCTGAAGTCAAAGCAGCCAACCACCCCAACATTCGGCTTTTCAATATTTCGCGACCCGCAGCCATGGCCAGTGATCCCCAGGACGACGTCGTCGGCCAATGGCAAGCCTGTTCGCCCGAAACCATCGGAGATTTCTCGGCTGTTGGTTACTACTTCGGGCTCAAAATCCACCAGTCCATCGAAATACCTGTCGGACTCATCAACGCCTCGTGGGGAGGAACGATCATTGAAACCTGGAC
This sequence comes from Verrucomicrobiota bacterium, assembly GCA_040264395.1. Taxonomy (GTDB): domain Bacteria; phylum Verrucomicrobiota; class Verrucomicrobiia; order Limisphaerales; family AAA164-E04; genus AAA164-E04. Next base: position 4,033 of record JBDQII010000214.1, on the reverse strand, counting down.
TCGTCACGAAGAAATCTCTCGCCTGCCTGGCATGACCGAGCGTATCGCAGAAGCCCAGGATATTCATCGCGACCCGACGGTGGTTCCCAAAGTCATGACCGCCAGCGAAAAACGCGCCGCTGAAATCCATCTGGCGGACTTCAAGTCGAAAGCCGAATACAAACTCGCTTTCAAAGCCAGCCAAGAACTTGCTGCAAAGAGCCGACAGGCGTTCAATGAGGCGAGAGCCAACGACGCACTCGCTCGCAAAATGACGCGTCCTGACCTTGATCTCAGCAGTTGGAAAACCATGGATATCCCCAACCGATGGGGAGAAGCGGGCCTGCCCGACTTCAGGGGCATGGTTTGGTTCCGCAAGACCATTGACGTTCCCGCATCGTGGGCGGGCAAGCACCTAGTGCTGCACCTTGACCGCATCTACGAAGGCGACGTCACGTGGTTCAACGGCGAGCAAGTGGGAGCCACCATCATCGCCAACTATTCCAAGCAGCGCGTCTACAGCATCCCCGCAAACCTAATCAAAACCGGTGCCAACACCATCACCGTGCGTGTCGTCGACACGTTTCGCTCCCGCGGCCTGTCGGGCAAAGCCGACGCCATGGCTCTCTGTGTCGCCGGTTCGGAGGAAACGGATCGCATCGGCCTGAACGGTTCCTGGTATTACAAGCCAGGTGTCCAACTCCGCGCCTCACTCCCTTATCCCGACGACCATGTCAACCTCCCCACGCTTCTTTACAACACGATGATTCACCCCCTTGTTCCTTTCGCCATCCGCGGCATTACCTGGTACCAGGGCGAGCAGAACCACGGTGACGGTATGCTCTACTTCGACAAAATGCAGGCGCTCATCCAATCCTGGCGCAACGTCTTCCTCCGCCCCGACGCCCCCTTCTACTTCGTGCAGATCGCGCCCTATCGCTACGGCGGCGACATGATGGATTACACTCTCCCTGAGCTCTGGGAGGCCCAGACCGCCGCTATGGACATTCCCCACACCGGCATGGCCGTCATCTCGGACATCGGCCACATCAACTGGCTCCATCCCAGCAACAAGCAAGGCGTCGGGAAACGCCTCGCGCTCTGGGCTCTCGCCAAGAACTACGGCCAGGAAGAGCTCGTCTACTCCGGTCCTCTCTACAAATCGATGGCTATCGAAGGTAGCAAGATCCGCCTGAGTTTCAGCCATACGGGAAGCGGGCTCGTTTCGCGCGATGCCAGGCCCCTCGACTGGTTTGAAATTGCGGGTGAAGACGGGAAATTCGTCAAGGCCCAAGCCTTGATCGACGGCCATACCGTTGTTGTCTCCAGCGACGCCATCGTCAAACCGACCGCAGCAAGGTTCGCCTGGCACCAGGTAGCCGTGCCAAACCTCATGAACAAGGAGGGATTGCCTGCGGGCCCCTTTCGAACGCCTCAGCCGTAGATCTTGCGATTGTCAAATCGGAGAGTAAGTCTAACCTGCCTCGCGTTTTAGCTGCCATTGTTTCTTTACCATGATCTGTTTAATGAAACACCTTCTGCTCACAACTATCGTAGTCATGGTGGTGCTATGGAGTGATGTTCTGCGTATCGATGTGTGTTGAATACCTACCAGTGGATATTCCGCCACTTGGACAACATGTAAATAAAGACTGACTTACCAAGATCGTTCAGCTTGATGGGACCGTCGGTCTGGGCGAAGGATGATCGGTAATCGTTCTGTCATGCCAAAGTCAGGATCTGTCTACTGACCACGGAAGTAGCCTTCCGAAGCGTCGACTGCCCGAAGAAGTGAGAAACGAAACCAGCTGAACACCGCCAACAACTGTCGTATTGTCTATCTTGGTTTGGATGGTGACCCGCGCACGTCTGCGCATGTCGCATGAGGGTGATCTTGCTTTTGATGGATCTTCTGACACAATTATCCCTGGTAACCAGAGACAAGTGACGCATGCTCATGGGCGACTTCATTCGCTCATCACGCTTCGAACGACCTTCCGGTGTTCGGGGCTCTGAAGCTGTGGAAGCTTGATGAAGTGTCGATTTAAAACAAAGATTGCTTATGTTTTCGCCTCGCTATTGTCGGTCGTATTGGACTTTTATTGTTCTTTTTTTGGTGGTTCTCTTCCTCGTTGATCCTGCTGCCTGCGCACAAGAACCTCGACCCCTGTTTGTAGAGGGATACACCGGAAAAGTCAGTTATCTGCCGGGAGAAACCGTGAACCTGCACGTGTCCACTTCAGCCTCGGTTTTTGAAGCTGAAATGTTCCGACTGGGAGGAGAGGATAAAAAGGTATGGGCTCAGCAAGGCATTGAGGGGCGGGAATACCTGGTGCCTGGAAATGCCTCTTCCCATGGTTGTGACTGGCCCGTTGCTCTGGAAATACCTGTCCCGCTGGATATGCAGAGTGGGTATTACGAACTGCGATTGCGGGCCAGTGATCGAGGTGGCAAATATGTGCAACGTAACCGGCGTCATGCAGAAGGAACCTGCTTCTTCATTGTGCGATCAGCTCAACCTGGAAGAGACACACGCATATTGCTGCAGCTTTCAACCAATACCTACAATGCCTACAATAACTGGGGAGGTTTCAGCCTCTACGGGTTTCATGGAGCAGGGGGGAATCAGGGACATCGAGTATCCTTTGATCGACCTCCGAGCAGTCTTTACAATAACTGGGAACGTCCTTTCGTGCAATGGGCCGAGACCCATGGGTACGTGCTTGATTTTGCAGCGAACAACGATCTGGAATTCCATCCCGAACTGCTCTCCTCCTACAAACTGGTGCTCAGCCTGGGCCATGACGAATATTGGTCGGCTCCCATGAGGGATCATCTGGAATCCTTCATCTCGGAGGGTGGCAATGTGGCGTTCTTCAGTGGAAATACCTGTTGTTGGCAAATCCGCAACGAAGCCAAGGGGCGTGCTTCGACGTGTTGGAAACAGAACTTTCACTCTGACCCGGTGTATCAGGCCAGAAAAGGGAATGACCTCTTGTCGTCGCTGTGGAGTCATCATCTGGTGGGGCGTCCCGAGAACACACTGACGGGCGTGGGTTTTTTGTGGGGCGGATATCACCGAAGTCACGGACAATACATGGATGGCAGTGGCGCCTATACGGTGCATCGCCCGGAGCATTGGGTGTTCGCTGGAACGAGTCTGAAGCAAAAGGATGTGTTTGGTGGCAAGGACAGCATCGTTGGATACGAATGTGATGGCTGTGAAATGACATGGAAGGAGGGGTTACCGTTTCCAACATATCAGGACGGAACACCTCCCTCGTTTCAAATCCTCGGCACAGCGCCTGCCAGATGGCATCCCGATGATTGTCAATGGTATGATCAATGGGAAAACGGTCGTGCAGGTAATGCGGTGTTGGGGATTTATGCGCGTGGTGGCACCGTGTTCACCTGCGGGAGCACGGACTGGTCACATGGATTAAGAGGGAAAGATCCGATTGTTGAGCAGATCACCAGGAATGTTCTCAACCGATTGTCAGAATAAATCATCCATGGAGATTGCGATGATGAAATATATCGGAAGTTTGATTTCCCTGAGCCTGCTCGTCACTGCGGCCAACCCAGCCGTCATGGCTCAGTCAATCGAGGAACGGGAGGGTCCATTCAGCCTTCCTTCGGGTCTTCACAAAACCATGCTTCTGAAACCTGGCCCAGGGAATCCCCGAAACAGTGAAGGTGATTTCATTCAACTCAGCGGTGGACGGCTTTTGTTTGTCTATTCTCATTTTACGGATGGAAGCAGCGACCATGCATCGGCCTTTCTCTCCAGCCGTATATCCATTGACGGAGGGCAGACATGGTCGGACAAGGACGCACTCATCCTCAGCAATGAAGGTGGGTTCAATATCATGTCCGTTTCCCTGCTGCGTTTGGTCACTGGGCAAATCGCCATGTTTTATTTGCGAAAGAATTCAATGGAAGATTGTCGACCATGGATGCGTATCTCCACCGACGAAGCCCTTACCTGGAGCGAGCCGATCGAGGTGATCGCCGATCAGGTGGGGTATTACGTTCTGAACAATGATCGTGTCAT
>JBDQII010000213.1:0-8756 GCA_040264395.1 Verrucomicrobiota bacterium | reverse complement strand
TATACATGGAGCGATGTGCAGCTTGTCATAAACTCTTTTTCAAAGGTGGAGCCATAGGCCCTGACCTTACAAGTTACCAACGAAATGATCTGGGAACGATGTTACTCAGTATTGTAAATCCCAATGCTGAAATCCGTGAGGGTTTTCAATTCATCAACATTGAAACTACTGATGGCCGGAGTCTTGGTGGGTTCGAATTGGATCGCGATCATCAGGTTACTGTGCTGCGCGGGTTAGACGGTCAGGACCTGACCATTGCCGCAAATGAAATTGCGGATATTCAGCCCATGGGACGCAGTATGATGCCTGAAGGATTGCTGGATGACCTGAGCGACCAGCAGTTTCGTGATTTGTTCGCCTACCTCCGCATTTCTCAACCCATCAGTCGTTGAGCCCAGAAGTTCATCATACTCAATGAAGCACCTAATAAAAGAATTCCATGAACCGCCGCACATTTATGACTCGATCTGCTTCTGCATTGGCAGCAACCTCCACATCTGGATTGCCTTTTAGTGCAGAGGCACACAAGGATAGCAAGCCGCTGAGATTGGCACTTATTTCGGCCGCAAGCTATGGTCGCCCCGGAAAGCAACGTCTACCCGGCTCTCATCATGGCACAGCTTTCGCCACGGTCTTCAATGGTTGGAATGAAGCGATGGCTAAAGAAGTGAGAGGACCTTTCGTCAGGGCGAGAAAACGACTCTCAGGGGGACGTATTGTCAAGGTCTGGGACCCCGACGAAAAGGCAGCAAGGGTAATGGCCAAAGCATGCAACATTGAAACCATCACCCAAACTCCAGAACAATGCGCTGAGGATGTTGACGCAGTTTTGATCGTTGATGACGGCTCAGGTGCGCAATGGAAATATGCCGAATATCCACTCCGCAAAGGTATCCCTACCTTTTGTGATAAACCTCTTGCCATGAGAGCCAAAACGGCAGCTAAAATCGGCCGACTGGCAAGGGAGACTGAAACTCCTTTCATGTCGGCAAGTAGTTTACGTTTTGTACCCGACATCATCCAGCTTCGCCGGGAATTACCCCAATTGGGCAATATTCACCTTGCAACGGCGGCATGCGGAAATGATCTAATCTACTATGGCATTCATGCCTTATCGATGATCTACGCCGTACTCGGGCCAGGAGCAATCAGTGCGATTAACGTTGGAAGACCGGACGCCAACATCGCGCGTATCCGGTTCAAAGATGATCGGGATGTGGTGCTGATGGTAGGAGAACGGGCCAAGATGCGGGCTGGATACCAGATTAATCTATACGGAACCAACGGATGGAAAACCGTCACACCCGATTTAACCGATCTTTATACTTACCTGCTTGAAGCTTTTCTTGACCTCATTCATTCCGGCAATGAATCCGTTCCGATAGAAGAAGAAATCGAAGTCATCGCCGCATTGGAAGCATCTCAACGCTCACTGGAACTGGGGCGCGAAGTTTCGCTCAGTGAAGTCTTGCAAGCGAAGTAATGGCCATCACAAGAGAGGCCTCTAGCTCAGGGAGCTTTGATCTTGGGAACGGATTGGACAATGACTTCGTTTGCACTGAGATGAATCTTCTCTTCCGGCGTGTTGTTGAATCGTATGGGTGGCATCTGATCCGTTGAGAGGAAAAGGCGGTTTTTTTCAACTTGATTGGTGGATGCCAAGTGGAACCGCAAGGGTGATCGATCGATATTGTAGATCACATTTTCTTTTACAATGAACCCCATTGTTCCTTGATCGAGAAACATCCCGTTGCTCTCGGCACGCCCAAGATTCAAAGGGACATCGTGAATCAAATTCCCATGAATCAGGCTCTCGGGCTGTGAACCAAGCGTGTAGATCCCGCCTCCATCGGACAAGACTTGCATAACATGATGAATGTGATTGTTGCGGATTTGATTTCGAGCCGCCGGCGTTGGAACCTCACTCCACATCCATCCAAGCGATATCCCTGTATAAGGCAGTTCTCGGATAGTATTACCATCTATTTGTGTCCCTTGAGCAAGACCGACCCAAATGCCAACTGCTCCAAAATACTGAGCTCCACAATACTCTACCACATTGCCAACAACCTGTGTGTCTTTCGTCACCTGCTCTGGAGCCGATTGCCACCAGGGTTTGCCTAGAACATGACGTGATTGATCTTCACCGATCATGATACCATTGCCAGAAACATCATGAATACGATTGAATGCAATTCGATTGCCTGATGACATGACCCCTAGGAGCAAACCTGAGCCCCCCAGTTTTCGCAGGGTATTGCCTTCGAAAGAGCAGTCTTGTGCATATTGAAATTCGACCGCTGCGAGCATCGATTCGCGCAGAGCGCCTCCCTCTCCATATCGACGTTCATGATATGTGGCCTGTCCCCCTGCATAACCATTTGCTGGGATTGCCCACAGGCAATGCTCCATGATGAGTCCCTGTATGTGAAGCCCCTTGAATGGTTGCTCAGATGTTCCAAGGACTCGAATCAGTTGCGAGGAAAGTGGCACTGCTGCATGTATGTTTTCGAGATCTTCTCCGGGCAAAGGCATGTAAATCACCTCCTTTTGAATGGTATCCAGATACCATTCCCCTGGTTGAGTGAGGAAGCTCTTGGAATGCTCCAAATAATACCTTGGGTGCTTCTCAAAATTATCGATAGCAAAGTGAGGCGAAACGGGACCAATGGGATCCGCCAGCGTAATATAACGATTTACAGTGTCTATTTCCTTGATTCCTACACGCGAAGTCGACCAATCGTGAAAGAAAACCAGTTCCGCACTTCCGGAATCTTCGATTTGCGTTATATCATCAGGGTAAAAAGTAAAGCCAGTTCGCCTGTCGGGCCCACTGGCTTCGACTCGAAGAAAGTCGTCATTGGGATAGCGCGCTCGTGTGGCTCGTTTCCCATTCACAAACAACTCGCGAACCTGATTCAAATTACCGGGATATTCGGCGACGGAGGCGCGCAGCAATCCGTCAGGATCCAGTTTCCAATCATCGACTGTCCATCCGCCGCTCAATATGGGAGATTCACCAGGAAAGGCCCTGAACGTGACCTGAATTTCCCCTTGCGGCCAGTCTGTGGAGCGTAAAACCCATGGTGCATTCAATTGGTATCTGCCATCCCGAAACACAACGACAATATCCTCGCCCGGCCGATCCAAGACAGTGTTTCGAATCAGTGAACTTATTTTACCAAACGTTCGCAATGGAGATTCGAGTCGACCACTGTTTAGATCATCACCTGCAGGTGAAACGTAAATGACCCGTTCAGCAGAAAGCAACAATCCCATGCAGGGCATCAACAGACTGACAAGGGCACCAAATGAGAAAAACGAGAATAGGCGGTATCTGGAAGAGTTTGATTCCATACGTTCAACTTATGTTTTCCTATCGAAAAATCCATCCTCAAAATAATGCAAAACCATATAAGAGTTTGTATTTCCAGAAGCCCAGAGCATGCCAGCACCTCTCATGGAGAAAGGCTTTTGCTTAAAGTCCTGAAGCGCAAACTTTCAATTGCGTGCAATGCATCAACGCTTTCAATTTAATTTTGAATAAGGATTGGCCTCTTTTGAGTCAATACGTGACAGAATTCACAGCCTGTGATAATGAATGATTCTGATCACGATGAATTATAGACGAAACTTTTGCTTACTAATTCTTTGGTTCACCGGAACATTTACCGGCCTTTCGGCGACCCATTCACCCACTCTGGAAGATCTGCGGAAAGAGGGAATCCTTGAGTCATCCCTCCGCAATCGTTCCAATTCGCCTGCCAAAACCTTGAGTCCAAAGGTAAATCTGGAGCAGTTTAAATCCGAAATTCAACCAATCCTGAAAGCTCATTGTATCCCCTGTCACGGTCCAGATAAATCCAAGGCACGTCTTCGGATCGATGAATTGAACCCCAACCTGGTGAAGGGAAATGACGCAGATTGGTGGTTGGAGGTTCAGGCAGTACTTAGCAATGGTGAGATGCCACCACCAGACGAACCTGAAATGCCCGGTCTTGATCGGGGTAAGATAATGGAATGGCTTTCGGGCGAGATTCGAACGGCATCGATCACTCGTCGAGCTACAGGTGGTTATTCCTCGTTTCGTCGAATGACAAAATACGAATACAATTATGCCTTGCAGGATCTTCTGGGGCTTTCATGGAACTTCGCCAGAGACCTCCCTACTGAAGCTCACTCTGAGGATGGGTTCCAGAATAGTTCCGAGAACTTGCACATGTCCGTTACTCAATTGGAAACTTACCGTCGAATTGCTAAAAAGGCTCTGTCGAGGGCAACAGTTCGAGGCCCGAAGCCCTCGGTGATTTACTGGGGAGGAACAATGGACGAAGTTGGCAAGGTGGATTGGCAAAAACAAGCAGCCAAAGTCGAAAAAACACGTCAGGAATTGGAAAGTAACCCCGAGGCACAAGAGCAAAAAAACGAACAATTGTTTCGTGATTTGAAAAAGACTCATCGAAGACCTTATTTCAAGAACCTGCAGAACGGTCACACCGTTCCCCAAAGCTGGGGTTACGGAGGTGCAAGGCATGCCCTTACTCCCACGGACATTCCGCCTGCAATGCCGAAATCAGCAGATCACGTGGCAATTATTCCTCAGGGGGCAAGACAGAAACTGGTAGTCGAATTAGGTGAGAAAATACCCGATGAAGGCATCCTTCGAGTCAGGGTTCGAGCCTCTAATAATTCGATGGCGCAAGAAAATATTCCAACCATGCACTTGGAGTTTGGCTGGCAAGCCAGCAATGAAGGTCGCGCCCTGATGCGCGTGAGCGATCAGGATGTAGAAATACATGCCAGCCCTGAGAACCCGCATTTTTATCAGTGGGATGTGATCCTTGGTGACATTTACCCTCGAAACTCTGTCAGGAAAACTTCCCGAATGGGATCAACCCCTAGTCCGTCAGAACATCTCCGACTGGTAAACAACTCCGTCAATGACGGAGAAATCCAAATCGACTACGTGGAGATCTCTGGACCGATCTATGACCAATGGCCCCCTGAATCGCATCGACGCATTTTCTTTGAAAGCTCTCACAGTTCAAATGAAGACGCCTACGCTCGAGAAATTCTAATGACTTTCATGCCTAAAGCATGGAGACGACCAATCGCAGATGACGAAGTCAATCAGAAGCTTGTACTCTTTCAGACCATGCGGAATGATTGTGAGACATTTGAGGAGGCTATGATTGAAGTATTGGCTACCGTTTTGTCCTCACCAAACTTCCTCTACCTGGGCAGAGATGATACGGATATCGATTCAGAGAAAAACTCACCCAAATCAAGCTTGCTATCTCAACATGAGTTGGCATCGCGCTTATCAATGTTTCTGTGGTGCAGCCTTCCAGATGATCGACTCCGCAATCTGGCGAGGCTCGGTCAACTGAGCAATGAATCGACTCTGCGGAATGAAGTTTCAAGAATGCTCGAGGATCCACGGTCGGAAAGATTCTCCCAAGAATTCGTCCATCAGTGGCTGGACATGCAGTTACTCGAATTTCTGGGTACAGACAACAAACTGGACACGTCTCTCAAGGAAGCCATGAAGATGGAAACGATACTGTTCTTTCAGGAGGTATTGCGTCATAACGAAAGTTTGCTCAATTTCTTGCATTCTGATTTCACCATGGCAAACGAACGTCTGGCAAAACATTACAAGCTCAGTAATATTAGGGGGAGTGAATTCAGGCGTGTGCAGTTGAGCATGGCATCACGCCGTGGTGGAATGCTGACACATGCGGGACTGCTGGCCATGAACTCAAGCGGCAATGATTCAAATCCATTGAAGCGAGGCATATGGATGCTTGAAAGCTTCCTCAATGACCCTCCACCTCCTCCACCACCGGCAGTGCCCGAAATCGATTTGGCAGACCCTGCGATCGCCAGAATGACCCTCAAGGAACGCATCGAAGATCACCGCAACCATGCTGCCTGCATGTCATGTCACATAAAAATTGATCCATGGGGTATTGCTTTTGAAAATTACGATTCGAGAGGACTCTGGCGCGCTGAGGCAAACGGGAAGCCAGTTGACTCAACCAGTCGCTTATACAATAATGAGTCATTGGACGGCATGCTTGGATTAAAACGTTTTCTACTTAAAAACCGTCAGGATCAATTCGTTCTCGCTTTAACTCATAAATTGTGTGTCTTTGCACTTGGAAGGCCATTAACTTTTTCTGATCGATCCTTGTTGGAAGAAATTGCATCAAGCGTTCGCCAGAAGGACGACGGACTCGGGTCCCTCATCATGGAGATAGCCACAAGTAAATTATTTCTTTCAAAATGAATCCGGCATCAAAACTGAAAATCACCACACTGGATCGCCGTCGCTTTCTTTGCGGTACGGGTTGGGCACTGGCACTTCCATTCTTTGAATCACTCTCTCTTTCGAAGGTCTTGGCATCAAAGAAAAAAAACACGCCAAAACGTTTGGGTTGCTTCTATTTCCCTGATGGCGTTCCCATGCCTCTACCGGAGGACCCGGCATTTAAGGACTGGGCCTGGTTTCCGAGAGGTAACGGTAATGATTTCGAGTTCACCAGAACCATGGAGCCACTGCAGGATCTGAAAAACGAAATCACCGTTTTATCTGGCCTCTCGCATCCTGCGGGTCGCAACGTTCACGGGCATAACAATGCAGACCAGTTCTTGACGGCTGCTGCGACTGGATCTGGTGACATGACATACAATAATTCCATCTCACTGGACCAACTCTATGCCCAGCATGTCGGAGATCAAACACGCTTTGCGTCCTTGGTCATGTCGACTGATGGCGGAGCTGGAACAGCTCGGGGCGCACACACAATTTCTTTCAACAGACAGGGTCGTGCCATACCTGCAGAAAATCGGCCCAAGCAAATTTTTGACATGTTGTTTGTCAAGAGCGATGCCAATGCAGCCAGACAACTGGCACACAGCCAAAGTGCACTGGATGATTTGCTGACAGATACCCGTCGATTGAAGAAAAGGCTCTCATCGGGCGATCAAGCTCGTTTGGACGAATATCTTCAATCCGTGCGTGAGGCAGAAATTCGAGTCCAAAAAGCAAAAAAGTGGTTGAATACACCCTTACCCAAAGTGGATGGAGAAAAACTGAATCTTGAAATTACACCTGATGAACCACGCCTTTACCTTCAAACCATGTTCGAACTGATTTATCTGGCTTTCAAAACTGATTCAACTCGGGTTGCTAGTTATCAAATTGGTCGTGAGAACGGAGTTGGCATCAGTGACAGATTGGCCAAAGCAGTTGGATTTTCGGCTGCTCATCAGCTTTCTCATGATACCAAACAACAAGGCGGATGGGAAAATTTTGGCATCTATTGCAGATTCCTGCATGAGGAATATGCACGCTTCATTCAACGACTTGGACAGACACCGGAACCCGGAGGTGACGGGAGTTTATTGGATAATACTTTACTATTCTTTGGATCTGCATCGAGTGCTTTCCATTTATCCCGTAATTACCCGCTGATCCTCGCTGGCGGGAAAAGCATGGGCATTACTCATGGTCAGTATCTCAACCACACCAATGGCAAAGCTTACCAGGGCGGGTGGAAACCCGGCGACCCTGAGCCATGGACCAAGAAGGCGACTCAAGAAGACCTACCTCTTTCCAATTTGTTTGTCTCCATGCTTCAGCGTCTGGGAGTCGAAACCGAAGTTTTTGCTGACAGCACAGGAAGATTGGATGGCGTTTGAGCTTATTTTAGCACCGTGCTGATGCAGGCAATTTACCTGCTTTCATCCAATGAATGGTAAAGTTTGCTATCCTCGATTCATCAGACAAAGGGTAGAAGATGAATCAAGCGGCCCGTTGATGACGAGCCGCTTGATTTGAACTCTCTCTAAAGAAGAGTGGCTGCATTTGACTAATTCTTAGACCATTCGTCCACTTTGGTTAAAGTAACTTTACCTGTGACTTCTCCCTCTTCACCATCAACGCTGATACCGTCGGATACACCCTCACTGTACATTTCAGTAGGATTCTTCCCTTTAAATCGATAGAGCATTCGAGTCACAAACCTTTCCTTTTTCGGGTTGAGCCCGCAGATTGGGTCAAAAGCAAAAGTGAGACTGTCACTATCCATTGAGGACAAGGCGAGTGTGGGAGCATTTCCCAGTGCGCAGTAGTGAACTGCATTCAGCTGGCCATTTTTGTTATGATAGACAGTGATCATTTCCTCCCCGTCCTCAATCCAGTCCTCTACTATGCTGACGCCTCCGCCAATTAATCGATATTGCGTTTGGAGATGTATTTTTTTACCGGACCGCTCCAAGGTTCCCTCCCATTTCCCCAGGATATTTTTCATTTTCTCAAATGCTGGATTTTGTTTGGCATTCTCCTGAGCCAGTGAAGGCAGAACAAATACGATGGTTGAAATGAGTAAGGCAATGGCTAGTCTAGAATTTTTCATAAGCTATAATCTATTCGTAAGCATATGCAAACAAACATATTGAAAACAAGGATGAAATGTACGAAGCCTACCCTCGGCAAGCAGACATTCTATAAGTCAGGCTTACGAAGACAGTGTTTTGAAGAAGAGACAGGTACACCTAGGAATCCCACTTTGATCCCTGAAAGCCATGTTGCATATTATCGGTAGGAAGATCGCTTGTCCAGCCGAGCGGCTGTATGCGGATTTAAGCGGGTGAAGAGCGGGACCGATTTCTGTCCCGCGCACATGCCTTTGAACAGTATTTGACATCATCCCATACTTTTTCCCACTTCTTGCGCCAGCTGAATGGGC
>JBDQII010000212.1:0-8773 GCA_040264395.1 Verrucomicrobiota bacterium | reverse complement strand
TCATCAAACCACCGCCTACGATCATATGGTCATCCCACGAGAGAAGGGCAAACGAAGGGAAGTACGACGCATGCTGGCGAAGCGCTCGACGCAATTACTGGAGCGGTATCGACAGGACACCGCATTGGCTGTGATGACGGCATGCCCATTACGTGCCGCACTCAATCTCAGAAAAAGCAACTGAGGCGAATGGCTCCCGACCGGGAAAGGAAGCAGCAAGATCACATCAAGAGCAGCCACTGTTAGCGTTTTCGTTTCACTCAGCTTGTTACGCTTCTCGATAAATGATGGAGATTATTTCATGAAAAACGGTGTCCATTTGAAAGCTTTTTCAGAATACTGAATGTCCGGATACTGGCATAATGCAGGATGTGGACGACTGCTTGATGGCGGTTGAGATATGTACGATCACTGTGGCCCCATTATTGCGCGAGCAGGAGAATTTAAGCATATGAGGATTGCGTGTCGGGGACGCCCCGCTGCTACCGATGATGAGTCAAGATAGATTTTCCGACACGTTAGTGATCTCGATCCGTGTTGCGTCATAAAGAAATGAGATGAATCGCATTTTTCTTTTCTCATGGTGTTTGAAGTTACATTGGTACACTCCCTCCATTGTCTTGAGAAAAATCAGCCCATATTTCAGCAAACAGACTGACGTAAAAAAAACCTTTGCCGTCACGTTAAACGATGGGTTCGCATCTAAACTTTCTACAGAGTCGAACATGAAAAAATCACAATATCCTCCACTGCCATACCCTGACACTTTTAATGACAGTCGAAATTCCATTTTTCTGGACGATTCCAGCTCCATCATTAAAATCCGGGAATAAAGAATCTCCATCCTGTCACGAAATATGAATTGCGTATTGCCAGACTCAATTGCAGTGAAACCTGAACTTTGCATCCTTAAATTTTTGGTTGTTGGATGCTCGACATTGCACGCTCTTTTCTGCATCGGCCTAAAAGCCCAGCAAGAGCCTTTGAATAAGGAAAGCATAGATCGAGTGGGCCCTGCCACATTTTACGCACCTCCGGTTGAACGCTACCGTCAAGGTTCACCTGATGTTCAAAACCCGAGTTATTATCCCATTTCGAAATCACCCGTTAATCGGGAGACTTACATGGCTTGGATAGAAAAGAGTGGAATGCTTGAATACGCCAAACAACCAAAGCTGGGCTCAAGTGGTCCCACGCTGCTGCTTCCGGCATTGGCAAAGTTTGTGCAAACAGGAGATGCCTGGTGGGGCGAAGCCTGCATGACCATGTTGAAAGATTTCCACGTCGCTCTCGAGAGAGAAGTCAAAGAAAAAGGGTGGACCGAACAATTTGCGGAGCCTCCGGCTTTCCTGCCACTATACCGCAAGTATCTTATTGAGGGAGGGCTTATGTCACCTGAGGAAACCTGGTTTCGAGAGCTCTGGCTTTACTACTGTCGACATCTCCATGTTTGGAATTCCAAACCCATCGAGTGGCGAGGCCCATGTCATCGCTCGATGCCCGAAGCGCTTGCTAAAGGCTTGGCCGCAAAGTGGTATCCTGACATTCCTGAAGCGACTCGTTGGAAACGATATTCTGAACAGGTCTGGAATGATTTCTGGAGAGTCAAGGATCTCTTCCAGAATGACACGGGCTATTTCCAGGACGCCACACGTGCCTATGCGTTCGCCAGCCCTGAGTGGTTCGGTGATGATCGCTTTCTTTCTGACCCTGGAATGCAGCCGATATGGGAGCGTTTGACGGCCGAAATCACACCGGATGGCGCCATTAATCCCTACGGTCCCAATGGAGGTTGGAACAGCACGGCTGCATTGCGAGTCGGTGTTCTCGAAAGCGTCGCCACAGCCACCGGTAACGGCGCCTACCGTTTTGCGGCGCATAAGGCCATGAACTACCTGAACTACCAACTGGAACCCACTTTGAAGGATGGCTATCTCAGAAACAACGAAACAGCTCCCTATATCGTATTGGCGTGGCTCACCGCAGACGACAAACTCGAGCCTCAAGAGCCGAAGGCCGGAGGCCTAGTGACTCACCGCCGGGAATACGCCCGCATCCCCCATCGTGACAAAACGATCGTGGGACGATTCCTGCCAGACCTCGATCCCGATCCGGACAAGGCGAATCTTTGCTGCAACCAGGCATTCACGGATCGAACAGTCCCGGATAAACTGGTTCTGAGAAGCGGATGGAATCCCGGAGATTTTTTTGTCCTCGTTGATTTGGTTCCCACGAGCTTTCCCTTCAACGCGGGTGGAATTCTTGGTATGAACCGATGGGGAGCTCCTTTTACTCAAGTGGTCACGTCAAAAGGAGATATTCCGGAAAACCGCCTGTCAGTGACCGACCTCTCCGCCGAAGCTCCGCGACGCCTCCTGCCTGATGAAGATCGCATCAGCGAAGATTGGAAAAAAGGTAAGATGCCTGATATCTGGACGAGCGTTCCTTTTATCAAGGATACACCCCATGCCACCTATGCTCGTGTGGAGATTCAAAATCCGGAAGGTCTGCCCGTAAAAATCCATCAGGAATATATTTTCGTGAAGAATCGATATCTGGTTCGCCGCGAAACAGTCCTCTTTGAGGAATCCTTTCCTGCACGCATTCATTCACTCTGGAACACCCAGAATATTGGTCCTCAAATCGGAAAGCATTGGGCGAACACCTTTATGAGCGCCCCGGTTGCGTCGAACGGAAAGATTGCCATGAACACGCCTCCGGCGGATCTACTTGTCTGGTTTGGACCTCAAGTCGACTGGCGCCTTCAAGTCGTTGATCGAACGGCCGATGATCCCCGAACACAGGTGACTCCGGGACAAGTCCGCTATGCGTGGGAAGGCACACCCGAAAAAGGCGAGCGACGACATGTCACTCAGGTGTATTACCCACACGCTGCAACACGGTTTCGCGCTACATCCGTCGAACCAGGAGCACGCGGCGTCTACGATGGTGGACTTATCGCAGCCACAGCAGGAGCTTCCGGCATAGATGTTATCCAAGATACTCCAAACTTGACCGTCCTCCGCATGGAGTTGGAAAAAAATCGAAATGAATGGATCGTCTTCAATCCATCCGGCCAAACAATCGAAATCGGGAAACGAGATACAATGGAGCAGCTCCTATATTTTGATGATTCACGGGAGTAAGGAATCACATCCTTCACAGAAAGACAAAAGCAGCGTCATTCACCATCAAGACGAAAGAGCAACCTGAACCGTAAATTGCAAAAAACGCTCACCCGTTTATTCCTGGTATGGATGAGTGTTGTTCAGATACTCCTCAATATTGGTGTACCCGTCAACGTCTGGGTCAGGGTCATGGTGCATTTCAAGACTGCCATCCCCTTGCACTTTTACTGACAGTTGGAATTCCATTTTTCCCTGAACAAGGAGTTCACCGAGCAGAGCCAGCCGCCGATGAACTTTGATTACAATGCTGGTCAATCAATTGGCACCGTCTTCTATACTTTCTGATTCCGAAATCGTTAATAATGGTACATGCTGTAAGCGGTCAATTTGAATGACCGTACTGGGAGTTAAGACTTGCCCTGACAGCATCGGGCTACAATCGAACTTGTCCCGTTTCCATTCTTCAGCATAGACCACGTTGCTTCCTGAAACGAAGACAGCAAGATGGATGTCATCACGAGCGTCGAGTTTAAACCTCTTCACATCTTGCCACTCGAATCCCATGGTCTGATTGATGGTCGTCGTCGACGTATAAGGTGGGAAGACATAGGCGGCGCTCCACAGGGGTAATTCTTGAATATCTGAAAGCTCAAACTGGTTGGAATCTGTATTCGCAGAGATCCATTTGTCTATCTGTTGCGATGGAGCTAAAGATGGTGCAACGCGACAACTCGTGCTGATACCAAGAACGAAAAGAAATGTGAGGACGCGAATCATATGTTTAATACCGAGGAAATATTTGAGCTTCTTCATTGGATAAATGTTCCGCTGTGGAAGTTATCGATACCTTGTAGTTTCGACAAGAATGAGATCAAGATCAATCCATACCTAACTTCAGTTCGGGTCAATAAGGTTACATAAATTGGGCGGCAAGATTTGTTGTCCTGGTCCAGGGGAAGATAAGTGCCATGATTATTGTGAAATTATCAGAATACGAAACAGATTTTGGCAAGATTCTAGGCGGATGGTGACAGGATAGTTCCAAAACGCCCGTTTACCAGGGAAACAAACCCTCTCTCTTGTTCCTTAACAAGGTTCATTAAAACCGATTTTTGGCAAACGCACCTCCTGATGCACTCTTCAGGTATTTCTCAAATGCTACGGCTTTATTTGACTCATTAAAAGCGATCGCAGTTTGGATTTTCCAAGGCTTGTTTTTAGATAAAGATGGACCCTCACCTCGATTGTGGCGCATCAACCGTTCTTTCAAATCCTCAGTCCGTCCTACATAAAAGCGTTTTGGATCCGTTTCAGATCTTAGGATGCAGACATAATAGAACCTCTGCATACTAACTCCTATGTGCAGCCTTCGCTATCCTCCCACTGTCCGCCACTGCGATCCCCTGGCACTTTTACTGACAGTTGGAATTCAGAGTTTTCGTTAAAAAAGCTAATAAGCTCCATGGCATTTTCATATAGTCTAAACCCATAATATGGGCCACATGAAGCCACGCTGGTGTTCCAGATATAGCCACTCCTTCATGACTGAAGGAGTGGAATAACGGTAGAAGGAATCCTGGAAGGCGTTCACATCATGACTCTCACAGAGTCGTTGCTCGACCTGAAGATCAATCATGAAATCAGGGTAGTGTGGGTATGGAGGTCATTAATCCTAACATGTTCAGGGCCTTCAACCGCATCTCAAATCGTTTTGGTCATTTGTGATTGTGACATGGCAGGGCGAGCAAAATGGATCACGATTTTTTCCAGAGTTTTTTTTACCCAATAGCAGCCTTGGCGGAAATCGTGTCGATGTAACAGAGCGCCGCTGGCAAAAAAGCCTCAGCATCACCCTTCGCCCTAGCTAAAATCTGAAGCCCTTGCAGCATCGCCAAAAATGCGGTCGTGGCATCCTCGGCGGTTCCCTGGAAATCGAGCGTTCCGCCTTGTCTACCAGCCTCGAACACGGGCGCGTACCTTGCGAGGACTAGGTTCACGGTTTCGCGCATCTCTTGTTTCAGATCATCGGAATAGCCGTTGCAGTTCTGGGAAAGCGAGCTGAGTAGACATAGGTGATCCGACCGGAGACCCTTGTCAAAGATCCGGGCGATTGCCGGCCGTCGACTTTCTGGCCCAAGTTGAGTGAGAAGTTTGGGTGGTCATATCACGCTGAGGCGTTTTGAGTGGTTCCTGGCAAACTCCATTGGAGTCTGCATTCCGAGACTTCTAGGTGGTCGTACCTGGTTGTATTTCCGTTTCCAATCGTTCACAACCGCCCGGCATTCAGTCAGGGTATAGAATATTTCTCGCCCCAAACATTCTCTCCTGAACTTGTCATGGAAACTTTCGACATACCCGTTCTGCCATGGACTACCAGGGTCAATATAGAGTGTTTTGATATTCTGGTCCTTTAGCCAATCTCCCAATGAACGACCAATGAACTCAGGCCCGTTATCCGATCGGATGTAGTCAGGCGCTCCATATTTGGCGATCATTCTATCCATGAGTGCTTGAACCGTCTTGGAACCTATATGTCTGGCCACATGGAAACAGTGGACCTGACGCGTGTATTCATCGACAACACTCAGGATCCGGCAACTGCCTCCTTTGAGAGTCCAGTCATGGATAAAATCCCAAGTCCATACATGTTCAGGATAAGAGGCCTTCTGTGGGTGCCGGCCTGTGGATTGCCCCAATCGCCGCTGCTTTTTCTTTGGAGGCGGAACCACAAGTCCTTCTTGTCGGCGAACCTGTCTGACTCGATCATTGCTGACTCTAAGGTTCTCATTTCGCACCAATCTCCCAATCTTATCCGCTCCCCATTCCGGGTATTCATGACTCAGCCTGACAATGGTCTGTTCCACAACAAAGCGGTATGGTGATGGAAACTTGGCTTCGTATCGGAATGTGGACCTGTGGAGCTCAAAGAAACGGCAAGCCTGTCGTTGTGAGCAACCTTCTTCCTTCTTGGCTTGTTTGGCAAGATCGCGGCGATGTTCGGGGCTCAAAGCTTTTTTTCAATGGTCTCCTTGAGAACTTTGATTCCAAGCATGGCTTCGGCATACATTTTCTTGAGCTCCGCATTTTCCTTTTCCAGAGCCTTTAAGCGTTTGGCATCAGCTTCACTCATCAGTCCGTATTTTTTGCGCCACCGATGAAGGGTTGCTATGGAGATTTGCTTCTGTCGACAGAACGCCTCTTGGTTCAGATCGCTACTATCGGCTTCCCGCAACAAGCGGATGATTTCTTCTGGTTTATGTCTTTTTTGCTTCATTGTGAGTCGTTTTGATGATTCAAAACTTCTCACTCGCTTTGGGCCAGTTTTCAGGCGGGGGCCAAGTTGATAGACTCTGAGTCCGACTAGATTGATTCAAAGTTCTGGAGACTCAAGTTTGGAGAGTGCACGTTCTACGAGTTCTGGATTCATCTTAAATTAGAAAGGATAGAGATACTCAATTAACAGGTTCAAAGATCCGACGGCCCCATCGGAATCCTACTCACTCGGCTGGTAGAAATCAGACATAACACGCTGAATCTTCCACGGCTGTGGCCGGTGGATATTTATCTCTGTTTCGTTGTTCAAAGCTTTGATAGGAATACTGCTTGAGTTAGGAATGCGCTTGGTCACATTGGCAAAACATCGAAGTGTTCCACCGCTTCGATATAATGTAGAGAGGTTGACCTTTCGGACTTCAAAGCCAGCGTCCCGATAGACATTTTCTGCGAATCGATCAAGTGATTTAATGCCAAAAACAGGTAAGTACACGACTGAACGATGATCGCGAAAATCCATGAGAACATTATTATAAGTCATCATCCAATGGTCGGTATAATGGGGCACGACTGGCACCCGTATGACCTCATATCCCAGTTTTCTCAATTGAATAGCAACATCATCGAATAGCTGAGTGCGTTCCTTGCTGAAGGACGTTTTCAAAAATTTCTCACTAACAATGGGATGATTCTCTGATACCTGAGTGAAGATCTCTTGTGCAAGAGCTGGGCTACCCACCATGATTTTCTTTCCAGGTAGGGGTGTTACATACATGTCGATATGTTCCCAGGGAACCTGTTGTTTACGCGCAGACACATGAATGACTTTCTTGCCAAGATACAGGGCTAGCATCCTCTTAAGGTCCTGAGTCTTCGGAATCAAATTTCGATTTAACGCGATGTTGTTTCCGCCGATAAATGCGTAATCCGCATCGGTCACTAAGTTACCTCCATCCAGAATAAATGGTAAAGGTGTCGCCTCTGGGGCTATTTTTAAATCCTCGAGGATGAAGGGAAGTTTGATTTCATTTCTCCGGTTGATGTCATACCAATCCTTGGCTGGAGGTACTAATGAAGAGCGCTCACTACCTAGAAGGCTCGATCTGGCAATACGCCTGTCCCGGGCCCAGGGTGTGAGGTCAAATCCCGTTACCACCACTTCCGTATTCCAAGGCACATGCTCTCTCCCAGTCTGCAGACAATGCATTAAAGCCGAAACGGAATATTCATCAGAACATGCAAATGTAAGATCAATGCGGGGATCCAGTTGTTCCAAAAAATCCCTGAGAACTGGAACAATCTGGTCACGCTCCTCGCGAGGAATGTTCATGACCAGTTTTCCGATACTTCCCGAAGTATCACTCAATACCTTAATGGAATGGTCAACTTGTCTTGGAAAGATTTGAAATCTTTCCGAAAGAGGCGTCCCCATCAAAGTTAAAAGGGCTTCCGGAGCCATATGAGTAATCAAAATCAAGGAGGTGATTAAGCCAATCCCAATGACACAGTATTTTTGAATGTTACCTGGCAGTTTGTTTTCCATTTTTAATAAGAGATGCGATCAGAAGGTCACGACGCACGCGTCGAGTCCGTCAGTTGAATTCGTTGCGAAGGCGACACCCAAGAACAAGTGCGGAAACAGCGGCACTTTCAACAGGGTGCAGATATCCTGTCCCGCGGTGGAAAGGAGTGTCTCCTAATGACGCTTCAACTTGTCCCGTTAATCAAAAGGAAACGTAGGCCCCAATTCTTTGGACGCATCAATCTTGCCGAACCAAAAAAGATCGTGATTGAGTATGGAATTCGGAGTTTGCTTTTCCGCCGAAGGGCGACGGAAGGCAAACAGCATGTTGGGAAGTGCTGTAAGGAGGCGTCCATGCAACATTGATGATTGCATGTGGCAATTGGGCTGCAAAGCATGGCTGCCCTTAAATACCAGGATGGCTTCCTGGCCTGGGACCTGTCTCGAGGTCCTGCGAACACGGATACGATTCATCCCTGCCCTTTCTGATTTAAATGTAGCGTACTTACATTATCAAATGAGAACTCCCCCATTAATGAAGCCCACACTTTCAAATGGTGGCTGACAATAAGGATTGGAATCCTGCTTGGTCAACTTCATTTATGAGATTTTTTAATAAAGCATCACTACCCGTTTTAAACCTGTGAATGATGTTGTTAAGGGGTAACAATTTGGCCATTACAAAGGTAGTTGCACCTAATTCAACCGGATAGTTACTGGATTCTTACGGGATTGTTTTCGGATAGTAGTAGGATAGTTCCAAAACGGCTATTTGCCAGGGGAACGAACCCTCTCTCTGGTTCCGTACAAGGCTTCATTAAAATCGCTTTTTAGCAAACGCACGCCCTGA
>JBDQII010000211.1:0-8799 GCA_040264395.1 Verrucomicrobiota bacterium | reverse complement strand
GCTGAAAGTGGGAAAACATTCGTTCTGAAAGCTGGCCCCGAATTTGAAATAATTGAAACAAACGACCTGGATGAGTTGTGCATTGCCACTCCCTCCATCGCACAAGGTAAACTCTTTATTCGAACCGCCTCCTCCGTTTACTGTATCACGAATAAATAAGTCAGTCTGAATCAAAGAGTGATGCAACGGGCATCAATGGCAGCGCGATGAACAAAAAAACTTTCAAGTCTATCTGTCTCGTCTGGCTGACCTGCTTATTGCACGGCAGTGCTCAGGTTCATGCCCAAGCACCCTTTCGACTGGAGCGAAATGAAGTGGTCGCCTTTCTCGGTGGTGCCAATATGGTTTATCTACAGAAGGCTGGTTATCTGGAATCCATCCTGAGCGGACATTTTGTGCAATCATCCCCCCAGTTCCGAGATCTGGCATGGGAAGCGGATACGGTATTCCGACAGGGAACGGTCGTCGAACGATGGCGTGAACGAGCACATTTCGATCAGGACGGAGGACTGGGTGATTTAAACAATCAGTTGAAGCGAATTGGGGCCAGCATGATTATTTCCCAATTTGGCCAATCGGAATCATTAGAGGGTCTTGAAACACTGGCCGCATTTTCAGAAGCTTATTCAATACTCATTGAATCGTGGTTGAAGGATGGCCGCAGGGTTGTTCTGCTGACTCCTACCCCATTCGAGAACTCTGACAACCCTCATCTGCCAAAACTTGCACAGCAAAACGAAATCTTGAGTCAGTATGTAAATGTCATCCGTCAGCTGGCCAAAAAACATCGTGTGTTCCTGGTGGACCTTTTTCATCAGGCACCCGGCAATGCAACATCCAATGGACGACACATCAGCCCCGAAGCGCACCCGATCATTGCAACACAGATCGCCAATCAGCTTGGCATCGACTCCCATCCGCATGATGCGCTCCATCCCCTGAGAAGAGCGGTCATTGAAAAGCATCGGCTTTGGCTCAACTACTGGCGACCGACCAACTGGAAATTATTGTTTGGTGATGACGCCAGGCGACAGTTTACCAAGGGGCCTATTTCATTGCGTGAAGAATGGCTGACCTTGCCACGGATGATCGCAAAAGCTGAAGAGCGTATCCAGCGCATCGCAATACATGGCACCGATCCAGGGCCAAATCGTCCTCCAAAGGAAATCTTGCATGGGGATCCTCAAGCGAATATCGAAAAGGAGCTGGCAGCGTTTACGCTACCGGAAGGCTTCAACGTCAATCTTTTCGCTTCCGAGCAACAAGGACTCACATCTCCACTGAATGTGCGCTGGGATCCATCAGGGCGCATGTATGTCACCACCACCACCACCTACCCTCACGTTTTCCCCGGTGATCTTCCCAACGATAAAATCATTGTTCTGGAGGACAAGGATCGCAACGGGGTCGCAGATACCTCGACCGTGTTTGCGGATGGCTTGAATATTCCAACGGGTATCGAATGGGGGCATGGAGGCATTTATGTCGGCCAAAACACGGAGATACTTTTCCTCAAGGATACCGATGGTGACGGTCGGGCCGATCAGCGGAAGGTTCTCCTGAGTGGTTTTGGTGACGGGGATTCACATCAGACGATAAACTCCTTCATCTGGAGTCCGGATGGCCAACTGTATTTTGGCCATGGAGACGGGTGTGAGTCACGAGTGGAAACGCCTTGGGGCACCAGCTCTTTGTTCAATGCAGGATATTTTAAACTGCGTCCGCTTAGACTTCAGCTTGTACCGTTCCTTGAAGCTCATATGGGACCTGGCAACCCCTGGGGAATTGACTTCGATCCCTGGGGTCAGAGCTTCGGAGTGGACGGCGCTGGAGGAGTAAGCTGGCTGGCTCCAGCTCAAGTGCCAACAACTCATCGACGCAAGTTCCCGAGAATCGGGAATCCCGGAGGCTATTGCGGGATTGGTTACCTTGGCAGCGAGAGTTTACCTGCCCACATGCGTGGAACTTTTGCGATTGGAGATTACAAGGCGAATCGGGTGGGCCGCTTTTCCATATCCGATCAAGGTTCTGGCTTTGCTCTTACCTGGAAGGAAACGTTGCTCAACTCAAGTCACCGAAATTTCAGACCGGTTGATGTCAAGGAGGGGCCAGATGGCGCTGTCTACGTGGTTGATTGGTATAACCCGATCACCTGTCATCAGGATGATGCTTTCCGAGATCCAACTCGAGACAAGGCACACGGTCGAATCTGGCGTATTTCCATCGCAGATCCCAGGAAACAAACAAAGCCAGGAAGGCCAGCAGACCTCCTGAAGGCACCTATCAGTGAAACCATTCAAGGGTTAAAAGCTCCAGATTCATGGACACGTTATCAGGCGAAACGTGCGCTCACAGGCCGCCCGGTTTCAGAGGTCGCATCAGCACTTGATGCATGGGTTCGCACTCTGGATCACAAAAAACCGCATCATGCCTCCCTGCTCTACGAAGCGCTGATGTCCTTTGCCTCCATTGAAGCTGTGCGTCCTACCCTGCTCCGCAAGCTGTTGAGGTCATCAGATATGCGAATCCGCGCTGCTGCGACAAAATTGATCGGACGTTGGCATGATCGAATAGATGCGCCGCTGGAGCTTCTTTCCGAATCTATCCATGACATTGAGGGCCGTGTCAGATTGGAAGCCATCGTGGCATGCTCTGCTATCTTATCACCGCTCTCCATGCAGGTCGCGGTGGAAGCAATCGATCACCCTGTGGATCAATGGATCGATTACGCCTTGAAACAAACCATTCATCGTCTGCTGCCCGTTTGGTTACCCGATTTCAAACAAGGCAAATCCCAATTCACAAAAGCTGCTCATCTGGCTTTTATCCTGAATGAAATCAAGGACAGGGATGCTGTCAACAGTCTGAAGAGTATGGTTGATGCAGGCGCATTGAAGAAGGCAGCAAACCGTAATGCGATTATTTCAATTCTAGCCAATGGTGATCCGGAGGATTTTTACCAATATGGAATCCATCCAGATCGGCACATGCGAGACAAAAAATACGATATCGTGTCGCATGCTGTTATTTTGGAGGCACTGGCTCAAATTCTTGAAACCAATCCAGCAGCGTTACCGGAAAAGAACCTGCAAGTGCTAAAGGACCTGGCGCTCCACACGGATAAAAGGATTGGAATACCCGCATTGAAACTGATTGGCCTCGCAGCATTCAAGGATGCATCCGGGATCGTCGTCGAGATCGCCACCAGAGAAGACTACGACCCCGAGCTTCGGGTGGCAGCTTTGAGAGCAATGGGGGACCTTGATACAGCTGGGAACCGCAATAAACTCATCGATCTTGCAAGAAAAGATGCAAAGCCCATGCTTCGCTCGCAGGCCATCATGTCCCTTGCGAAATTCGATTTACCCTCCGCTGCAGAAGCTGCAGTAGACTATCTGGTAAAAGAAACAATCTTGGAATCATACGCCTCAGACATCCTGGCCTCGTTGACTCATAAAGCGGGAGGATCCCATGCACTTGCAGAAGCCCTTCGTAAAAACCCAATAAGTGCTGCCGCCGCAAAGCATTTTCAACGGATTCTCTATGCTTCAGGAAACCCTGATCCAGAGCTTCTGGCAGCATTGAATCAAGCGTCGATAGAATCGAATAAGGAGAGAGCTTACGATGCGTCTTTTATTCAGAGCCTGGCTGGCAAGGCCCGCCGGGAAGGCAATGCTCAAATAGGGCAAAGACTATTTTCGAAGCTGGCTTGCAACGCATGCCATCAGGTCAGTGGTATGGGAGGTTTGGTTGGCCCCGAGCTTACAAGCATTGGCTCCACCCTCTCTGGAGAAAGAATCATCGAAGAACTTCTCTGGCCTGATCGCCAGATCAAGGAAGGTTACGCACCGGTTGAAGTAAACACCAAGGACGATCGCATCTTCATTGGATATGATCGAACCGCGCTTCAACGTCCAGAACAGGGGATACTCGTTTTACAGGACACTGTTTCCCCCAAACTTATCCAAATCAATCAAGAAGAAATCCGTACATCAAAAAAACTCAGGAGTTTGATGCCGCAAGGTCTCACTGATGACCTCAGCGAAAATGAACTTGCCCATCTCGTACATTACCTGACTCAACTAGGAACCCAATGATGCATCCCAATTCAGACCACTCCCAAACAAAGCATGCCCGGCAATCCAGAGGATTAACGATGAAACTCCACTGGATGATCCTCGTATGGACGTTATTCTACTTCAACGTTGATCAAACAAACGCGAACGCTTCAGAAGGCGAGTTTTTCCGAATCTTCAACGGCAAAACACTGGAGGGTTGGTCTCCAAGTTTCCCACAGGCTTCGGAGGCATGGTATGTTCGTGATGAGTATATCGTTGGTGAAGGTAAAAAGGGGCGCTGTTATCTCATCTATGACGGAAACCGGGATGTTGCCGATTTCGAACTGAAGTTTTCGTATCGGTTTCCGGGTGAAGGAAACAGTGGGGTCAACATACGAGCGGTAAAAGACCCCACTGGCAAACGCGATTATCAAGCATATCATGTGGACCTTGGCCATGCAGGAATCGGTGGCAAGGTGCTTGGAGCTTGGGATTTCCATACACCTGGACGCATCGAGCACCGGTGCTTTCGAGGTGATAAGCTGATCATCAGGGAAGATGATTCCCCTGTTCTTTTACCTCTCAAAGGTGCCGTTCAGATGGAGGACATCAATAAACACGATTGGAATAGTGTTCATGTGATCGTTCGCGGAAACCAATTTCAATTCTCCATCAATGGGAAACCTGCTGCACAATTTGAGGAACACCTTCCGGAAAGCCGCAGACTCAAGTCAGGCATGATTCAGTTTCAACTGCATGACCCTGATATGATTGTACACTTCAAGGACATTGAACTCAAAATATTGGATCATCTTAAAAAAGAATGAAACGCCGTGCGCGTCCCTCAAATCCACAAGGGCTGGCAACAGCGCGTGAGCCAAAGTAGCTCATTGAATACCGAAGATCCCCGCACGGTTCAAAGCGGAGAGATGGGCCGGCACATGCAAGCCCTTTGCCTGCCACAAGACTGCCCCAAAACCTACGTTAAAGACCGACAAAAGGTTCTAGGCAATGATGTCGTGCAGGACATCGCCATGCACATCCGTTAAACGATAGTCACGTCCAGAATAGCGATAAGTCAGCTTTTCGTGATCCAAGCCCATGAGATGCAGAATGGTGGCGTGCAGGTCATGCACATGCACTGGGTTATCTGCTGCGGAACAGCCAAATTCATCCGTCGCACCATATGTAAATCCTGGTTTAACGCCGCCTCCGGCCATCCAGACGGTAAATCCATAATGGTCATGGTCGCGGCCCTTGGTTCCTTCGGACGTTGGCGCTCGCCCAAATTCACCTCCCCAGATCACCAATGTTTCATCAAGCAAACCTCGATGCTTGAGATCGCGAATCAAAGCAGCGATCCCTTGATCACACTTATTCGCCAAGTCACGGTGGTGATGGATATTTCCATGCCCGGTATCCCAGGCAATGTCATAGCCATCAATCGAATGCGAAATCTGCACCATTCTCACCCCCCTTTCCACTAGACGTCTGGCGATCAGACATCCTTTTGCAAACTCGGATTCCCCATAGAGATCCTTGGTTGCAGAGGTTTCTTTGGTGGTATCGAACACATCGGGAACCGCAAACTGCATCTGAAACGCCATCTCCATGGCCTGAATACTGGAATCCAGCTGCTGATCCTGCACCTGCCTCTGGAGGTCCAGATGATTCAACTGGCTTAATAAATCTGCCTGACGCCTCTGTTCACTCCTTGAAAGATGCGGATTTTTCAAGTGGTTGAGGATGCGGTCAGGCGTCATTTCCGCGATGTTGGCGTAAACCCCCGAGTAGGCTCCCGGTAAAAAAGAATTCCCCCAGTGTGCGGCTTTACCGCGGGGTTTGGCGCGGGGACTCATGGCTACCAGACCCGGTAGTTCCTGGTTTTCGCTGCCCAGCCCGTAGCAAAGCCAGGAACCAAGACTGGGCCGACTCGGTTGAAGGTGTCCCAGATTAAACATCATCATCGCACCCGCATGCTCTGGAATATCCGTATGCATGGAATGAATAAAACATAAGTCATCCACGCACTCGGCGGTGCGAGGAAAAATCTCGCTGACCCATTTTCCGCAGCGGCCATGTTGATTGAACGCGAACGGCGAAGGCAGCAGTCCATTCTTGGTATTGCGAAGTGTCTTTCGATTGACAATGTCGGGGCGTTCTCCGGCATGCTTTGCAATCAAGGGCTTGTAATCAAAAGTATCCACCTGAGAAGGCCCCCCGGGCATGAATAACTGGATCACATGCTTGGCCTTGGGAGCAAAATGAGGCGCTTTGGGTTCCAATGGAGATCGCGTCACTTCGGGTTTCTCATTGGCAGCCCCAAGCATTTGCGCCAGCCCCAGCCCTCCAAAACCAGCTCCCAGGCGATGCAGTGCTTCTCGTCGAGTGAGACCGTTGTAAAGATCATGATGTAAGTTCATAGGACAGTTCTCTTCAAAAGATCATCGGATATACATGAATTCATTGGATGCAAGCAACGCCTGACAATACAACTCCCAGGGAGACAGATCAGACTGATTGCCATCGGACTGATCCAAGAAAGTCTCGGCAGCCCTGATTTCCTCTTCACTCGGAGACCTGCCATGGATAAGCCTGTAAACGGCATCAACACTGCCTGTATTTTTTTCGAGTTCCGCTTCAACACGCTTGGTCAGGGCCTTGGCTCGATCCATCATGAATGGACTGTTGAGCATGAACAAGTATTGCTGAGGAATCACATTGCGCGTGCGTTTGGCGGCCGTGCCTCGAGGAATTGGAAAATCGAACAATCTGAGGAATTTATCAGATTCTGTGGGATCGTTACGACTGATCCTGGCGTAAAGTGTGCGGCGATGGCTCGAAGCAATGTTGTTCACCGATGGCCCCCCCTGAATAAGGTCCAGTTCTCCCGTCACTGTGAGTAGAGAATCCCTCCAGGTTTCCACGTCCATTCGCCGAGGATCCATGCGCCATAAAAGCCGGTTATCCGCATCCACGCTGAAACAAAGTTCGACGAATCGGCTGCTGGATCGATAAGTGGCTGAAGTCATGATCAGACGGTGCAATTGTTTGAGCGAACCGCCGGATTCAACAAAATGCGCCGCTACCCAGTCCAGAAGCATGGGATGCGTAGGTTTTTGTCCCAGTTTCCCAAAGTTGTCAGGTGTTCTTACGAGAGCACGTCCAAAATGATGCATCCACACACGGTTCACAAAAACACGATTCGAAAGCGGATTTGAAAGATCAGCAACCGCTTCAGCCAGTTGAGCGCGACCGCTTCCTTGGTCAAAATGTTGACGGTCTTCACCCGCAAGAATACGAAGGAAGCGCCTTGGCGCCAGATCTCCTTTCTTGAGTAGGTTTCCGCGCAAGGCAACGTGCATATCCTTGTCGTCAGCGTCGTGCAAGGTGTGGGCGTATGCGTATTTGGCTGGAGCCTCCGCTTTCACACGTTTGAACGCCTCTTCCATCTCCATGATTTCATGCTTTGCTTTGTCGCCTGCCGCGCCTTCAAGGGCTTTTGCAGCCTTGCGTCGTTCCTTGAGCCGGGCGTCAAATGCGCGGATGCGTTTCTGCCCCTCTTCGAAGGCGCGCACTGAGGATGCATCCACCAGTGGAGTCTCTCCTTCCCTCGTATTGTTGAATACCCCCGCTATGGAGTAGTAATCCTCAATTGGAATGGCATCGAATTTGTGATCATGACAACGCGAGCAAGACACGGTCAATCCAAGCAAGCCCCTTGAAAATGTATCAACTCGATCATCAAGGGTTTCACCTTTAGCTTGAGCAATGCTTTCCGGATCACCTCCATCCGACGTATAATTGGGACCCAAGGCGAGAAAGCCAGTGCCAACAGCAGCCTCGGAGTCCAGATGATCACCCGCGATTTGATGACGAATAAATGCTGAAAATGGCATGTCTTCATTAAAGGCTCTGATCACCCAATCTCGATAATGGAACCCCATGGGATTCGATCTTCCATCCTGTGTCCAACCTCCAATTTCGCTATATCTGGCCACGTCAAGCCAATGGCGCGCCCAACGTTCACCGTATTGCGGACGGGCTAATAACGCGTCAATCATTCTTGCCACCGCGCCGTCGTCCAGAGATGCGTTGGCCCCATTATCCAACTGTTCACTCCACTGAGTTAATTCAGAAGCAGATGGCGGCAATCCAATCAAATCAAGGAAGGCTCGTCGGACAAATATCTCTGCCCTCGCAGGCTCGGCCTGAGGTAAACCCGCCTGATCCAGACGCGCGGCCACAAACAAATCAATCGGGTTCTTTATACGAAACGAAGAATTGGGCGGTAAGGGCGACTCCGGCTTTTTGATGGGGCGATAAGCCCAATGACGTTTTTCCTGTTCCCAGTCATAAGCACCCGTTGCACGCTTGTGCTTCCTGGTTGCAGGCCAGGCTGCCCCGTCTTCAATCCAACGGCGCAGCAATGCCATCTCCTGCCCCGTTAAGGCTGGGGAAATTGCAGAATGCAATTCCCCTTCAGAACTGGCTGGAAAGATCTGCAGCAAGAGACTTTCTTCGGGCGCTCCAGGGACAAGAGCTGGCCCGGATTTACCTCCCTCGATGAGATGATCCCTTGAATCCAAGCGAAGGCCAGCCTCCTGACGTTGCGATGCCGCACTATGACAATCGTAGCAGCGATCAATCAACAAGGGGCGTATCTTGGATTCGAAATACCGAACTTGCCCCTCGGAAAAACCGTTTGCTTTGCCTGAATAAGTAGCAATCCAACATAATG
>JBDQII010000210.1:0-8875 GCA_040264395.1 Verrucomicrobiota bacterium | reverse complement strand
GTGTATCGCCTCATTGGATCTCAGCATTGTTCGTCAACGTTGCCAACCAGAGGCACAAGGATTAACAGGTGCCTTCAGCTTCAAATCAAGGAAGAAAAGGCTACCG
Organism: Verrucomicrobiota bacterium; assembly: GCA_040264395.1. Lineage (GTDB taxonomy): Bacteria > Verrucomicrobiota > Verrucomicrobiia > Limisphaerales > AAA164-E04 > AAA164-E04. The sequence continues at coordinate 8,769 of JBDQII010000210.1, read as the reverse complement.
AGAAGCTTTCGAACAAACTTTTTCATTCTTCGAAGAAGGAAACCGTTGAAAAAACAAGGCCGAGGCAGGAATTTTTTTGGTGGATCAACAAATCCTACTTGGTTTTTGGGTGGAGTTTAAGTCATGCTGTTGGTGTGGTTCAGGAAGGAGATCATATTTACTTCATAGGCATCTGCGGCACCGCAATGGCCTCGACTGCGGCTGCACTTAAGTCGCAGGGCTATCGCATATCCGGCTCGGACGCGAACGTTTACCCCCCGATGTCCACCTTTTTGGCCCAGGCAGGTATTCGGGTGCATCAAGGGTTTGATCCCGCTCATTTGGACGAAAGGCCGGACTGCATCGTGATCGGCAACGCACTTTCGCGGGGTAATCCTGAAGTCGAGCATGTGCTCGCTGAAAAATGGCGCTACTGCTCATTACCGGAGCTATTGAAGGAATGCTTCATTCGTGAAAAACGATCCATCGTTGTGGCGGGTACCCATGGCAAGACCACAACGACCTCAATGATCACCTGGATTCTGGAATGTGCCGGCCTGCATCCTTCCTTTCTGATTGGCGGATTGCCCGGTAATTTTCAGCACGGAGCCCGATTAACAGACAGCAACTGGATCGTGCTGGAGGGAGACGAGTATGACACCGCTTTTTTCGACAAGCGCAGCAAGTTTGTTCATTATCTTCCGGAAATCGCAGTCATCAACAATCTGGAATTTGATCATGCGGATATCTTTGAAAACCTTCAGGCAGTTCAAAAAACCTTCTCCCATCTGATTCGTCTGGTGCCTTCCAATGGACTTCTACTCGCCAATGGGACAGACGAAAATTTAGCTGCGCTGCTGGATATAGATTTTTGCCCGGTCCAACGATTTGGGTTGAGTGGAAACCAGGACTTTCTGGTCACCTCCAACCACACGGACAAAGGCACGCTGCACTTCACTGTCAATGGGGATGCATACCAACTACCCATGATCGGAGAACATAATCTGGAAAATGCAGCGGCAGCCATTGCGTGTGCACATCAATGCGGCATTTCTCCGGCCATCATTCAGGAGGCCATCCGGACTTTCAAGGGTGTCAAACGAAGACTGGAAATCATTGGAACCCCGGGAGGGATCACTGTCATTGATGACTTTGCGCACCATCCCACAGCCATCAAAAAAATCGTTCAAACCTTGAAACAAGCCTATCCTCAAGGACGCCTCTGGGTGCTGTTTGAACCTCGTAGCAATACCACCCGCCGCAGCGTTTTTCAGGAGGAGCTGATGGATGCATTTTCCGAAGCCGATGTGTCACTTTTTGGGGAAGTTGCCAGAGCAGAACTCCTGAAACCGGAGGATCGCCTGAATTTACCAGACATAGTGAATTCCATTCAGAACCGAGGCAAAGAAGCAAAGGTCATTGCCGATCCCGATAATATGGCCGCAGCAGTCGCCGCAAAGGCACGATCAGGAGATGTGGTGGCGATCTTGAGTAATGGAGGATTCGGAGGAGTCCACGAAAAAGTCCTGTTTGCGCTTTCCAACGCCAGTGCATAGATTTCGGTGGGCTCGATCGGGGAGTGTAACGACTGTTGCTATGATCTAAATGAGAGACAATGAGGCATTAGGCAGACGTCAGAGAATTGAAAGATTTGTCACGGACCGTGACGTGCCGTTGACTCGCTTGCTACTCTACACACGCTGGTTCAAGTGGGGTCTGTTAATCATGCTTCTCATGATTCTCTCACTGCCCCTTACATTGATTAAATATTGGAGGGTCACTCCAGAGGGATTCAATCCGGTTGTAAAAATTAGTTTTCTGGATGTTATCCAATCCTGGTCACTGAGACGCAGCGCGTTGAAAATGATGGCAGAGGACAAGTTCGATGATTCCGTTCACGCCTGGCATTCCTCCATTGCAAACCACCCCGGCAACATGGAATACATGCGGGAATACTTCCGTTTCCTGATGGAACATGATCTTCGCAGAAGCAAGAGCAAGGATGCTGCACAGAACGGCATGTGGTTTTTGCGAATCACTCAAACCAATAGGACAGACGTTCAATTACTCGCGGAAGTTTTTGATTTTTACGATCTACACACCTACAACCACTACATTTTGAATACACTCGATGACGATTTACCAATCGACCTTGAGAAAAAGTATGTGAAAACCCTGTTCCGTGCAGGAGCTGCAGAAGATTTCAGGAAGCACTTGAGTAAACTAAGCTCGGAAGATATTAGTTCTGATCCCGAATTGAAACTATATCGCGCTGCATACCTTGCCGCATGGGGACCGCCTGAAACCGCTTTGGACAATTTGGACTTCATGAGATCCAAATTGGAAGATAAGGAGTCTGGTCCATTGGCGCACATCCTGAACATTCAGGTAAGTCAGGCTCGTTCCGAGGTAGAGCATTACAAACAATCCCTGGATTTCCTGACAAATGTTGGAAAGGACACGCTAATGCATCACTTGAATTACTGGGGAATGCTCATTCAGGAGGGAAGAAAGCCAGCAGCCTTGAAACAATTACAGCGCTACAACACCCCCCCCAGAAACGCAATAGAGGTAGCCTATTTTGGAGAAGTAGCTTCCTCATTGGGAGAGAAAGATCTCGCCCTTCAATTCCTTTCCACCTATGCGCCTCAATACGGCTATCATGAAACCGTTTGGCATGTGTATGCCAAGCTACTCACGGATATGGAAAAATGGTCTGAGCTGCGAAGGGCTGCTCTCATCATCAGAAATAGCCGTCATGTGACCGATGCATTGACAGGTTTCAGCCAATTCATGGAAGCACGGGCTGCTGTTGGGGAAAGCAGACGACTTGCAGCGGAGCAACTCATAGGTCAAGTCCTTCAGCACAAGTATGCGTTTGCTCCAACTGGATATTTCATAGGTCAGGAATTGGGCAATATGGGATTTCCTGCAGAGGCCCTTTCGATTCTCACCCCTCTGGAATCCAATTACAAAGATAACACCGATTATTGGGAAACCATCTTCACACTGGCTTCAGGCAGCGGTATCGGAGAAGCCCTTTTCGATGCAGCTGAAAACCTCTATCGAATAGATCCCGACAATTGGGCTTACACGAACAATTATGCAGCCTTGCTGCTGAGCGAACGCAGGAAACCAGAGACAGCCGTATCGCTCACGTATGAACTCATGAATCGTGACAAGAACGTCAATATCGCGTCGGTCATCAATCATGCACTGGCCCTTGCACTTAATCGACGATTTGTTGAAGCAGTGGAATACATGAAAAAAATCCCAAGTGAAACACTATCCGCAGAGCTTGTCCCGGGTTACAATATGGCTTGGTTCGAAATTGCTTACCGTAAAGAGGACTTCGACACGGCACGTGAGTATGCCCTGAAGGTTGATGTTGATAAATTGCTTCCAGGTGACAAGTTGTTCTACTTGGAGACTTGGGATACTTTGAATACAATACGATGATGCTTGAGATGAGAACATCATCCTTTTTGCATGTAAGCTTTTTTTAAATATTAAATCACCTACTCCAGATGGAACACTCACCAGGATTTTTAGCCATAGTTAATGAAGTCAGAGAACAGATCAGCGAAGTCTCCATTGATCAGGCTCGCGAGCGATTGAAGGTAGGAAAGCATGTGGCACTTGTCGATGTGCGGGAAGACAGGGAATGGGACAAGCAGCATGCCTCCGAAGCCGTTCATCTTGGAAAAGGAGTATTGGAAAGAGACATCGAAAACATGTTCCCTGACAAATCCACCGAGTTGATCATGTATTGCGGAGGAGGTTACCGCTCTGCCTTGACCGCAGAAGTGGCCCAGCGAATGGGTTACCAAAATGTACATTCTCTGGTGGGAGGATACAAAGCGTTGCTGGAGGCTGATTGGCCCATGAACAAATCAGGCACCGGCAAATGAGGTAGATGAAAAGAATTTTTCAGGAAATAGCGAAATGGGGAGACTTTGTAAAAATTTCCCACACGGTCTTTGCCTTGCCCTTTGCACTGGCATCCATGCTGGTGGCTGCAAGGGAAAATAGAGGCTGGCCCGGCTGGCGTCTTTTCTTCCTCATTCTCGGTGCCATGATTACCGCGCGAACCTGTGCGATGACCTTCAATCGAATTGTGGACCGTCACTTCGACAAGCTGAACCCAAGAACGGCTAACCGCCATCTCCCTGCAGGTTCCATTTCCTTGTTCAGTGCCAAACTCCTGTTGATCACCAGCGGTGCGGCATTCCTCTACATCGCGTATCACATCAACTCCATCTGCTTCTACCTGTCGCCTGTCGCCCTGTTTGTTGTATGCTTCTATTCTCTCACCAAGCGGTTCACGGACTATACGCATGTGTATTTGGGGATTGCGCTGGGCCTTGCCCCCATCGGAGCCTGGCTGGCAGTGACGGAATCACTGAGTCTTGCCCCAGTCCTGTTGAGCATCGCCGTCGTTTTCTGGCTGATTGGCTTTGATATTATCTACGCGATGCAGGACCACGAATTCGACCGCAAACACGGACTTCACTCCGTGGTGGTGGGCTGGGGCGTTAAAAACGCGCTTCAGACTGCGTTTCTGAGCCATATGATCATGTGGGGAATCCTTGCGATTTTCGGTTTTCTTCAATCCTTTAGGCTCGCCTATATCGCAGGATTGTCCCTGATCCTCATCGCATTGGTGATGGAACATTGGCTGGCCCGCAAACGCAGTCTCAAGTGGATCAATTATTCCTTCTTTCGACTGAATGCCATGATCAGTCTCATCTTTCTGATTGTAACCGCCCTTGAAATCATCTTTCCCTACTGGCGCTTCCGGATTTGAGCAGAGAGGTTTCCCCAGAGCGCCAATGACGCAATGTTTATTGAAATTCAGGTCCTTTGCCTTGCACCCGCTCCACCCAAGCTTGATTCACGCAACATCGGAACAGGCGTGAAAAAAAACGCTACTCGCGATCCCAAAGCACAGATGCATGTCCCCGCTCAAATTCCCATCCCGCTTCTCCGGAGCGTTTGGTGTCTGCATGACCATCCACAAATAACATGGTGGCACGACCACCGTGTCGATTGACAACACGAGACGGAAGACTGTTGTAAGCACCATTGTTGGGAGTACGAAAAAATACCGTACGAAAAACCGACCATTGCTTGCTGGGATTCGTGGTGGGCTTCCAGAGGTCAGCATTCTTTTCGGTGGGGTTTTCGATCACGGCAGAATCAGCAAGGTGGATGGTTTCCACCGGACGCTTCACCGTGGTTGCCTTGATGGATCGACCGGGATCCGGCAACCAGAGACTGAGCTCGTGGTAATTGAGGCCAATGCCGAAACCATCCTGGGGTTTGACTGAAGGGCACTGATTGACAGCTCGTTCCACACTGTAATTTTTTAATAAATCCGGCCACCAGCGAATGCCACCCTGTCGATCATCTGTCACTACCTTGTCGGAAGCATCGGTATCTTTGACTGCGAGATTGATCAATGTTTCTTCGTTGTCATCCTTGTACATCAACATGGCAAACCCCAGCTGCCGCTTGTTGTTGACGCATTTGATGGCCTTTGCCTTTCCCTTGGCCTTGCTGAGTGCAGGTAACAGCATGCCTGCCAGAATGGCAATGATGGCAATGACGACCAGCAGCTCAATCAAGGTAAACCCGGACTGATAACGTGAAGCTGGAATGAGGGACAAACCTCTGAAAGACAAATTTTTCATGACAATGATCCGCAGTTGGTTCTCAAGAGATAGTTTGCACGATGGTTTCCTGAGTGTGGATGGTCAAGTAAAACCGGTGGGAGGATGCTGATCTTTTGCTTTCAGAAAAAGGAAGGTAACACTACCCGATCCCTGCTGATTCAAAGGCCCAGACAAAATCAAACAAGGGAGGCCTGAGAAGATCTACATGTGGGTATTTTTTCTGCAGCATCTTGAACACATACCAGCTACCGAATTTAGACGATTGAAAAGTAGCTTCAGTCCTTTCGGTTTTTACCTTTCAGATACGCAAACATTGCAGCAAAGACTTGTCTGGAGGAATGATCGGGAGAATAGACTCCTGAGACGCTTGCACCCAAGCCCTTAAAGGTGTATTTTGTGAATGATATGATGCGCACTGCCAATCCTGTTTTAAACGATCGCACCTTCACCCGCTTGGGTGGGTACGCAGGCTCCAACACCATGACCATTCAAGGAACAGTGGTCAAAACAGCGATCATGCTGTTGCTCGCCGTTTTCAGTGCGTCTGTGACCTGGCGCATGGCATCTCAGGAAGGAAATCCAATGCCATTGGCGATTGGCGGGGCCATTGGAGGATTTGTTTTGGTGCTTGCAACCATGTTCAAACCAACGTGGGCAGGATTCACCGCGCCGCTTTACGCATTGCTGGAGGGATTATTCCTCGGTGCAATCTCAGCTATTTTTGAAATGAAATACCCGGGGCTGGTATTCAACGCAATCTGCCTGACGTTCGGAACCTTGTTCAGTCTTCTCTTCGCCTATCAAACGGGCTTCATCAAGGCGACGGAAAATTTCAAGCTGGGTGTGTTTGCCGCGACAGGAGCCGTAGGGATGGTTTACCTGCTGAGTTTTATCATGAGTTTTTTCGGTTCAGGACTTTCCTTCATCCATAGTTCCGGCACGTTTGGTATTATTTTCAGTCTGGGGGTTGTTGTCATCGCCGCACTCAATCTGGTCCTTGATTTTGATTTCATCGAAAACGGCGCCGAGGCAGGTGCTCCCAAATACATGGAATGGGTCGGAGCTCTCGGTTTGATGGTCACACTTGTCTGGCTCTACATCGAAATCCTTCGATTGCTCGCCAAGTTGAACGACAGACGCTAGTTCAGATCACGCTAGTAACATTCCAACGCTGTCCAATGGATCAATCCGTCTTCAGAGGAGATCTGGTGCTCCCGGATCAAATACTTCAGGATGGCTGCCTCGTCACAGGCGACGGTCTCATTGAGTATGTCGGTCCATGGGATGCTTGCCCAGTGGAGGAGCAACAAGCGGTGAAGCATGTCAAGGATGGATGGATCGCTCCGGGTTACATCGACATCCACGTGCACGGAGGCGAAAATGCAGACTATATGGACGGCACCACTGAAGCCGTTCGCATCGCCAATCGCATCCATGCCAGACACGGCACGACCACCCTCTTTCCAACCACGACAACCGGTAGCCCCGTCCAATTGGATCGAATGCTCCACACCTGTCTCTCGGTTCAGGAAAATCATCAAATCAGCGATGGCGCACGTATCGGAGGGGTGCACTATTACGGACCTTTCTTTGCACCCGATAAAGTCGGTTGTCATTCAGTGGATGGACGCCGCGACCCTGATCCGGACGAATACATGCGGTGTTTCGATTTGGGTATTATTCAAGTGGCAACCTGCGCAGCGGAGCTTCCCGGTGCGGAAGCCTTTTACAGGGAGGCAAGCCAACGTGGTTACCTGGTGACCTGCGGTCATTCCAATGCCACCTGGAATGAAATGGCCAGTGCGTTTGAGGCGGGCATGCGGCATGTAGATCATTTCTGGTGCGCGATGAGCTCCATCTCGGGAATACGCGAACAGTACGGATTCCCGATGCAAGGGAGCATGGAACAATTTGTCCTCATGGAACCGGAAATGAGCACGGAGGTCATTGCAGATGGGGAACACCTGTCACCTGAGTTACTCGAGTTTGCCTACCGTATGATTGGCCCCGATCGTCTCTGTCTGGTTACCGACGCCAACCGTGCCATGGGCATGCCTCCCGGAAAATATCGATTTGGTCCGAAGGATGAAGGCGCATGGTTCGAAAGCGATGGCAAGGTCGGGTTTGTTTCAAGGGAATCGCTGGCAAGTTCAGTGGTAGGCATGGATACCATGGTGCGCAACATGTATGAAAACACCTCCGCAGAAATCCACGAAGCCATCCGCATGGGAACACTCACCCCCGCAGAACGAGTCGGAATGGACGATGAAATCGGAAGTCTGGAAGTTGGAAAAAGAGCTGATTTCATCCTGCTGGATCCAACACTTGGGGTAACGGACACGTTTGTTGAAGGAATGAACTTCCACAGCCAGACTAAAGATTAAAAGATTATTTCAGTGCCTTCTTGATCTTGATGGGGTTTTGCCGGTAATCGAGAATTCGATAGCCCCTTATTTCATTCTCTTCCAATTTATAATAAATCGCATAAGGAAACCGCTTGGAAAGCATACAAAAATAGCCACGAACCTTTTTGTGAATCCCTGAAAATAAAAGTAAAGAATCGATGTCAGAATAAAGGGAATCCAGCTCCCTCCTCCTGAAGATTGCAAAACTTTTTTCCGTTTACTAAATCACGGGTAGCAGCAGTTAAAATCCGGATCTTCATGCTCTGCGAATGGCTTCTTTTGCAGCAATCCAGTCTTGAAATTGTTCTTTTCCTTCTTGAATCCTTTTTTCCGTGACCTCGAATTCCAGGTGGTGCCAATCAGGTGATTGAATGGGATCTTCTCCTTTCAATAAATCTGCCCAAATGAGTTCCATGATACCTGTTTTCTCTGGCTTGGGCAATTTCTGGAACTCTTTTTCCAATGCTTTCATAGTGAAACATGACAAGGAACTCGAATGGAATCAATCCATTTTGCCGCTTGTTAACGGATATTAAGCAGCAGAAATTTATGGAGAAAAGCTTTCCTCTAATTCGTTGTTACCGGGCTTTGAAGCCCGCGCATCTGCACAACTTCCAGACGCCTGACTCTCAGGTTGTTTTCGTTGTTTGATCTGGTAATAGAATTGCCGTAGATCATCCAACTCTTTGAGCGTACGTTCAATCCTGGTC
>JBDQII010000209.1:0-8904 GCA_040264395.1 Verrucomicrobiota bacterium | reverse complement strand
CATTCTGATAACTAACGAAGTGATTGAGTCCCTTCCCGGTAATTCGGGGATACCAACTTGAAGAGATTATCAAACGAGGATGTGCCTAAATTTGAATTGATCTGAGCGCTGTCGGCGACTAAGGTAATCGACCACTTTGATTCGAAGGACAATGAGGTAAACAAACTTATCTGTCAATCTCCAATCCATGAGTAAATATCATTTTGTTGAAGCGTTTAAGAACGTCTGTTTTCCAATGCGAACGCAGTTCAATCATCTTTGCGCGGCACCGGCAAAAGAAACCTTCCATATTCCTGCTGGATTCATTTCAGCGTCACAAGTGTGCTGCAATCATTTATCTGAAGTGAGTTGCTTAATCAACTCGGATGGCTTTCGACTCGATATAGAGCATCGCCATGCTCCATTTCTGAAGATTAGCGAAAAACTCCAAGACTCAGGTATTCCGACTCCTGATGAATGTACTCGGGCATTTTTCTTAACTTCTGCATGACGACGAACTCTCGCCCTCATTTCCCGACGAATCTTTCGCATCCATTGCTTGAACTTCTGAATGCCTGCAGTGCCAGAGATCAAATACGCTTGCGCCCTCAGCTTGAGAAGTTACTGCATCGAGAAGGAGAAAGTCGCAGTCTTCGGGGGGAATTGGAGTTCATCTCATCGAAAATGGAACAATCCAGTCGAAAGGTTGAAAAAAGGAGGCAAGGATTACCTCTGGTTTCTTTTCCAGCAAATTTACCTGTCTCCAATCGTGTGGACGATATCGTCCAACTTATACACGACAATCAAGTATTGGTTTTATCGGGTGAGACCGGATCGGGGAAAAGTACCCAGATTCCCAAAATGTGTTTGAGCGCGGGGAGGGGATTGAAGGGTAAAATTGGCTGCACACAACCACGGCGTGTGGCGGCCCAATCTTTAGCGAGGCGTGTTGCAGAAGAACTTGAGGTCCCATTTGGTCGCGAGGTAGGTTGCAAGATTCGATTTCAAGATGAATCCTCTCCACAGTCTTACATTAAATTCATGACGGATGGCATACTTCTGAGTGAGTTACAGAATGATCCCATGCTGTCTGAGTATGACACGCTCATTATCGATGAGGCCCATGAGCGTTCTTTGAACATCGATTTTATTCTGGGGCATTTGCGTCAGATGTTGAAACAACGGCCGGATCTTAAGCTTATTATTACTTCTGCTACGATCGATACCTCTAGTTTTGCCCGGGCATTTGGTGATGCTCCTGTGATTGAAGTTTCAGGTAAGCTTTATCCGGTTGAGGTGGTCTACAAGCCCTTCGATGATATATCTGAATCTGGCGGGGGGAGGAGCTACGTGGATGCTGCCATTGTAATAATCAACCAGATATTACACGATTCTCATGCAGGGGACGTTTTGGTATTCATGCCTTCGGAACGAGATATTCGGGAATGCCTTGATACGTTGGGTAAAAAGCGAGGGAGTGGTGTCGAATTTATTCCATTGTTCGGTCGCCTTGCCGGGACAGATCAGCAGAAAGTGTTTCAAACAGCAGTGCAGCGGCGGGTCATTGTGGCAACTAATATTGCGGAAACCTCGCTGACATTGCCTGGTATCCGGTATGTGGTAGACACTGGGTTGGCGCGTGTGAGTCGCTATAGTCCTGGAACTCATACGCGTCGTTTGCCCATAGAGCCCATTGCTCAGAGCAACGCTAATCAACGCAAGGGACGTTGTGGTCGTGTTGCTGAAGGGGTTTGTTATCGTTTGTTTTCTGAATCGGATTTCAAAGATCGCGCGGCCTTCCTTTCTCCAGAAATTCAACGATGCAATCTTGCTGAGGTGATTCTCAAGATGAAGGCATTCAGCTTGGGGGATATTGAAACCTTTCCTTTTATTCAACCGCCCAAACCGGCTGCGGTTCGTTCCGGCTATCAGTTGCTCAAGGAGTTGGGTGCTCTTGATGATCTCAATGATCTTACGATTCTTGGTCAAGAATTGGCTCGTCTTCCCATGGACCCAACTCTGGGAAGAATGATTATTGAAGCGGAACACGAGGCGGTGCTGGAGGAGGTTATTGTCATTGGGGCTGGCCTGAGCATACAAGATCCGCGGGAGCGCCCCATGGAATTTGCGCATCAGGCTGACTTGGCTCATCAACGGTTCATTCACCCCAAATCTGACTTCCTGACCTTGCTGAATGTTTGGAATGTTTTTCACGATGAATGGGAACGATTGAAGACCCAGAATCAACTCCGGAAATTTTGCAGAGCCCATTTTCTTTCTTACATGCGCCTGAGGGAATGGCGCGATATTTATCAGCAAATTCATTCGGTGCTGGGTGAAAAGCGAAAACAGGTAAAACCCCTTAAAGAGACAGCCAGATCCAGAGAAGAGGAGCAGAAGTGGTATGCCTCCATCCATCGTTGTATTTTGTCCGGATTACTAAGCCGGTCATCCCGAAGAAAAGAGCGGAACCTGTTTGCCACCGCTTCAGGCAGGCAGGTGAGTATTTTTCCTGGTTCCACGCTGTTTGAGCGCCAGAAATCCAAGGACGAATCCAAAGAAGGCAAATCCTCCAGACAAGGACTCAAGGGGAAGGGGGAATGGATTGTGTCGGCCGAAATGATTGAAACATCCAGGAACTACGCTCGAACTAACGCTGTCATCCAGCCCGCATGGATCATCAAACTTGGAGCACATCTGTGCAAGTATTCCTACCTGAACCCTCGTTGGCACGGGCCCACGGGGCGAGTGGTTTGTACTGAAGTGGTGAGGTTCAATGGTCTGGAAGTCATCGCTCGTCAGGCTGATTTTGCGCGATCGAATCCGGAGGCCGCCCGAGAAATTATGATCCTTGAAGGTCTCGTCAAAGAACGTGACACGATGAATCTTCCATTCTCTGAATCCAACAATCGCTTGATTCAGTCCGTCGAAGAACGGTTGACTCGTGTGCGGCATGGATCTTTCATGATGCTAGATGACTTGCTCCATGATTTTTATGCCAAAAAACTGCCGCAGGAGGTCACGTCTATTCCTGCTCTCCAGCACCATTTAAGACGCAGTCCTGAAGATCTGGAATCATTGATCATACGGGAGGAAGATCTACTCTTAGATGAAGTCGTAAGGCAAGATACGGGAGGTTTCCCTGGTAAAGTTGGTTTTGCAGGCCATGAGATCACTGTTGAATATGCCTATGCCCCAGGGGAGCAGCATGACGGTGTGACCCTTGTCATGTTGCCAGAAGTGGCTGAACGCCTTTCAGATTGGGAGCTTCCCTGGCTTATTCCAGGACATCATGAAGCCCTTGTTTTACAGCTTCTGAAGTCACTTTCGAAATCACAGCGCAGGGTGTTAATGCCTGTTCAGGAGCGAGCAAGAGCAGCTGCGGCGGCGTTGAGTGACTGTGGATGTAAAGATTATCTTGATCGGCTGATCCGGTGGTTGAGAGATCGGTTTGATATTCAGGTTTCAAAGGCAGATTGGGATATCGGAGTGTTGCCAGATCATATTCGTCCTCGTGTCAGGGTGCTGAATCACAGAGGGAAGAAGGTTTATGAAGGCAAGCGTCTGCAACGCGTCGGGGAAGCCGTGCAGGCACATCGTAAAGAAGTGCATCAAGAAACATGGGAAGATGCATGTCGGAAGTGGGAAAAACATGATGTCTCCACGTGGAGTTTTGGGGATTTACCTGAGCAGGTTTTGGTGGGCAAACAAGGTCAGCATGCTCTTTATGCTTATCCCGGTCTGCATATCAAGGATGCTATATTGTCTGTTCGCCTCTTCCCCTCGCTCGCCGATGCAAAAGTGGCGACTAAGCTAGGGTGGGCGGCTATCTGCGCCCGTCAATTCGAACGTGAATTATCCTGGTGGCAAAAGGACCTTGCATCAGGTAAAGCTTTAACGGTTGCACGAACCTACTATATCTCCATGGGGAGCTTGGAGGAATTTACCGAGGATGCTTATTCAAATTTGATATCTTACCTTTTTGAGTGCCCAGAGTTATTGCCTCTAAAAAAGCTGCATTTTGACAAAACCATTGAGCAAGCCCGTGCACGCATCATGGGTTTTTGGCAAGAGGCAGTTGATCTTTTTAACAAGACTCTGGAAATGAAACATCAACTCGAGATGGATCCAAAACCTTACTCTGGTCTTGCTGCTGACTTGGCTTCGTTATTTCCTTCGCGCTGGTTGCTTCATGTGCCGTTTTCTCAATTAAAGTTCTATCCAAAATATCTAAAAGCGATGCAGATACGCAGTGAAAGAGCACGTTCCAACGCTGTCAAAGACCGGGAAAAATCTGCTCGGCTGCAACCTTGGATAAACCAACTTAATGAATCTTACCGTCGATTGACGGCAGGGGACTCAAGGTGGGAGAAATGGTCGCAACTTCGCTGGATGCTTGAGGACTACAAAGTATCAGTGTTTGCTCAGGAATTGGGAACTCCTCGCCCTGCGTCTGAGAAGCGCATGAGAAAGCTGCTTGAAGAAATCGAATGAAACTGGACGCCAATTTGAGCCGATCAAAAACCCCTCAACGTCATCATACAATGCAGTATGACAACGAGAGGGGGTAGATTCAAATGAGATAGTTACCGGCGTGAGACCTTCTTCCGGTTGGCTTTCTTCTTGGGAGCTGCCTTCTTCACCACTTTCTTAGGAGCGGCTTTTTTCTTGGGAGCTGCTTTTTTCACCACTTTTTTTGGAGCGGTTTTCTTTTTTATCGGTGATTTCTTGACTGCTTTTTTAGGAGCAGCTTTTTTTACCACCTTCTTCTTTGCCGGTGCTTTTCTGACGGCTTTCTTTTTGGTTTTCTTCATTTGTTCTTTGGGTGTATTTCTTTTTTTGGGGGGAGCCGTTTTTGTGTGGATAATCTCTCGTACTTTATCGATTTTTCCATCAACTTCCTGCTTGGCGCGCCCAATTTCTTTCTTGGCCCGCCCAATCGCAGTTTGAGTTTTATTGATAGTGTCGCTCAGTAACAGACACCCTTCCTCGAGGCGCTGGGATAGCTGGGAGCCATCCTTGAGTTCAACACCTCGATTTTTTAAGAACAAATTCAAATGACGATATAGTTCGTCTCGTTTTATTTTTTTCATGATTGAACTTTAAAACGATAATTCCAAACTTAACACATTCCGTCTGGATTCACAAAAAAAAACACTGCAGCTTTCATTTTAATTCTGTGCGCAGCAGGTCATTTTTTGCTCCAAGGCCATGGATGAACATTGGCTCGTGATGCCCACTCCATCCACTTCTTTTCCATTTGGCTAACCCGCTCTGGTTGGTCCAAAGAAAGATCATTAAGTTCTGATCGGTCCTTGGACAAATCAAACAGTTCCCAAGGTTCAAGATCCCCGGTGTTCATTCGCCCCTTTCGAACCAGTTTCCAGTCTCCCATACGTATTGCGCAATTGGCCTCATGTTCCCAGGCAATATAATCACGCTCGATGGGAGAGCCATAGAATGAAGGCAGGAGGGATTTGCCCTCCATGGGGTGAACTTTTCGGTTCTTGTAAACTTTGGGGTAGGAGCTATGTGATAAATCGATACAGGTAGCCATCACATCAATCAAATGTGATGGTTGTTTTCGCAGCGAGCCTGCGTCTTTTATTTTAGCTGGCCATTGCACAATGAGAGGAGTGGAAATGCCACCTTCGTGTACCCAATGTTTATATTCCCTGAAAGGTGTGTTTGAGACATTTGCCCAATGACGGCCATAAGCAATATATGTGTCCGCTGGTCCAGGCATGACACCCGGGCCTCCTTGAACCGGCTTGCCATCCCGGGTCTTCATAGGGGGCCAAAGTGTGGGTTGTAGTTCATCTTTGCCCATAGGCGACCGGTCCTTGACGGCCTTCAGCCAATTGGCATTGACGTTTTCTCCTCTTCCAAAACCTTCTGCACAACCACCGTTATCCTGCAGGAATAATATCAATGTATTGTCCAGTGCTCCTCGGGCATCCAATGAGTGGACTATTTTTCCAATTCCTTGATCCATTCGGTCTACCATGGCCGCATAAACTTCCATGCATTTAATTTCCCATTCCTTGTGAGGTGTCCGGTTCCAGTCGCCTGCGGGTGGACTCATTTTCGTGGTTTCATCAATAATGCCCAATTGCTTCATGCGTTCGAAGCGGCGCTCTCTGATGAAATCGTAGCCTAGATCATACTCCCCTTTGTATTTTTCTATATCCTCAGGAAGTGCGTGCATTGGCCAGTGAGCGGCAGTGTAGGATACATACATGAAAAATGGTTCAGATTCTGATGATCCGTAATGATCGTCCAGAAATCGAACTGCATTGTCAGTGATAGCATCTGTGTAGTAATAGGTTTTAGGTTGGTAATCAGGATCGTTCACTGGGGTGATGAAAGTATTCTGACGGCAGAGAGTGTGGGGGTCAAAGAAGCTTCCTGCTCCGATGATCGTGCCGTAAAATTTTTCGAAACCACGCTGCAGCGGCCAATTATCTTTGGGCCCCTCAGGCTGAGTGTGTGTTGTGACATGCCATTTGCCACTCATGTAGGTGCGGTAACCTGAAGTAGCAAGCGCTTCGGCAATTGTCACACTGTGGCGGTTCAAACCATTTTGGTAGCCGGGCAATCCTCGATTTCCAAGCATGTGTCCAACGCCTGTTTGGTGTGCGTAAAGTCCAGTCAGCAGGGATGCGCGTGTTGGGCAGCACCGGGCACCATTGTAAAACTGAGTGTAGCGCAGGCCACTTGCGGCCATGCGATCTAAATTCGGCGTGTGGATTTCACTGCCGTAACAACCAATGTCAGAAAAGCCCATATCATCTGACATGATCAAAAGGATATTAGGCCTTGAGTCAGCATTCACATGAAGATTCGAAAGCAATGCTAGCAGCATGCTCACAAGCACCATGTTCAAGGTGTTGGCTTTTGTTCTCATGTAAGGAATATGCCCAAATATGGACAGAATTGTAGAATGCGTAAAGAAAGATATTGAATAACCCAATTAAGGATTGAAGTTCACGTTTTCATTGGGCAAAAGAATCCCCTCGTTAGTTACAGGCAATTTACACAATTCAGATCAACACGTTCATGGCAAAAAATCAATTAACCGAAAAGGAAGTGGTGGAACTGTTAGAGGCAGTCCTCTCAAAGACCACCCAGGACTCACATTTGGCCCAGAAAATTTTGGATGGTATTCGAAAAGAAATGGACAGGAAGAAGCAGTCCGCTGCATTTCAAGAGTTCTGCCGTCGCTGCCCGTTGCCTGACCTGAAGGACGAGACCTTGAAAGAGGTGACAAATCGTTTCGAAGAGACGTTTGGTCGTGATCTGATTGATTTTGCAGTGAACGAGCAGGATGGTACCCTGAATGTAGAATTGAATGTTCCAAATGGTCCTTTGGTAAGCTCCATCGAGTTGAATGACATTCCAATGAAAGAGGAAGACATCGAACCGGAGGTGAAAGTGAAGTTCATACCATTTCCTGTTGCATTGCCAGGGGACCCTGAACTTGTCTGGATGATGGGGAAGCGAGAGACGATGAGTCCCGACGAAGCTGCACGAGCTTTGCATGAATCGCAGGTAGAGTTTTGGGAGTCTAAGAGTGGGCAGCTTCAACTTCGCAAAGGTGCCGAGAGAACCTTTCCAGAATTCATCAGCCGCGTTCCGGCAAAACTGCTGACTGAATCAGGGTTGAAAAGGCATTATAAAGACCCCGAAGCGCTCAAGGTCCTACGAAAAGCGCCGGTCAATTAATGCTTCGTCTTTTGATGATTAATCGCTGCAAAATACGCGGCATACATCAGGGAATTCCGTGAGCGAATTCAAAATGGTATTCTTTCGGAAATCCTACTTATCGTATTGTCTGTAAAGGAGGGGCTTTGTGCATGTCATGGTGGTTGATGTTGCTGATAATGGCGGTAAGCAGAAGCTCGCACATTGATGACTGCCACTCCTTTCAATCATTGTGTCAGGCTCGTCCTTTCCTTGAAACAGCTTTTGATCGCAAGCCTGATTCTTCTTTTGAAACAACGAAGATCGATATGTTGGAGCCTGGCGATTGGTATTGTTGTAAACCTAGTTGTGTCAAGGATCCCGCGTTTGGGTTTTGTGGATCATCGTGAGGAAGAAAAATGATGGAAATATAGGCTAGCTGGTAGGATGAAACCCTGGAGGTCTTTTACACCGCACGACTTTGATACTACTTTTGAGTTACTTCAAACCAGATTGCACGAGAGGTTTCTACCCACCAGCCTGCCCTATTTACATCTAATCGTTGGGGGCCTCCCGCGCCAGTCAAAGTTATTCACAACTTATTCACATGCTGCAGTGGCCCACTATGGCTCTGCTCACCTAGTCCACAGGCAGATCACTCATCTCATTCGGTAGGGCATTATCAAGACACTTCGGTAGATATGGAAGGAGTTGCTTCTTCCTTGAAACGATTCCAGGTAAGTCATAGACATCGATTTCAACCTGATTGTATTGGATCGCCTTCTTGAGGTGCTTGTTCCCAGAGATCAACAAAAGTGAAGATTGTCGAACAACATCAGTCACCAGCAGGGAGGAAAAAACATATCGATTTTGCATGCGATATTCTTCCAGTGCCCGATGAAGGTGATCCTTCTCAATCCAAAATTGCTTGAAACCAATTTCCTCGATCTGAGCAACGCTGAAAGTTCTGCCCTGCTCATTATACTCCTTGCAGTCATTGGTAATCGCCTTGTCTGGTGTGCGGTTTGTTAGCACAGATCCAGAGCTGAAGAGGGCCTCAGTAAAATCCGCTGCATTCACTGAAGTGAGGGCCTCCAGATGCTTGAGCATAATGGAATCCGTTTCGGTTGTTGTCGGTGAAGTCAGATTCAAGGTGTCTGAGATGATTCCCGACAGTAACAAACCTGCGACTGGCTTGCTTATTTCCAGATTGGCGTTCCTGAACATCTCAGTGATGATCGT
>JBDQII010000208.1:0-8917 GCA_040264395.1 Verrucomicrobiota bacterium | reverse complement strand
GACTAGGTATATTTTGTTCCATCAAGCATTTGTTCCTGAATCTGATTTACCTCTCATTTACTATCCAAAAGAGTGTTGATTGAGCAAGAGGTCCTTGTAAATCTTTCTGGTGAGAAATCCAACTGAGCAAGACGGAGATTAGCTTCATGGAATGCCTCTTGATTTTACGGAGATCAATCCCGTGAAACGTGATCTTGTTGAGCCATGATCATTTGCCAGAATTGTCGCAAGATACCGCTTGATTTCATCTGTTAATCGCGCACATTGTAGCGAGATATTTCTTATTCTGCTTCAGGCAGCAAAAAAACATTGTTGAGGTGATAGATACAAAACTCAAGGTATTGATGAAAAACAGGAAAGCTTGGCTCACTGCACTATGCTCCATGTTTGCACTGTGCGTCTCCAGTTGCAAACAAGGATCACAAGTTGATATTTACACAGTCTCCAAGAATGAAGCATACAAGCTTCCGGCAAACTGGAAAAAAACCAATAACACAAGTGCCATGCGTTTGGCTACTTTTGAGGTGACTGGTGAAAATGATGAGACAGCGGAGGTGGCCATTCTTCCAATGCCTGACTTAAAGGTTGAAGACCATGAGATCGTGAATCTATGGAGAAGCCAGCTCAAGCTCGGCCCCATTTCCAAGGAGGAAGTCAATGAGTCCTCTGAGCTGATAAAAATCGGTCAATTCGATGGGCGTATTTTCGATTTGACGGCCCCGGAGGAAACACCAGGGGAGATGGCAGGAATGAGAATCATTACGGCATTCGTCAATTCTCCAGTGGGCACTTGGTTTTTCAAGATGACCGGTGGCGATCAGCACCTTGAAACAGAGAGACCAGCTTTCACGACCTTTCTTGGTTCCGTCGATCTGAGCAAGATGCAGCAGGAAATCACCGCTGCACGACAAGCCGCAGGCCCTCATGCGGGAATGAATATGGCGAACAAGGGAGCAATGCCCAATGGCTCCACAGCCCCTCCAAAATCCACGAGCTCAAGTAATTTACCCGAATGGCAGGTTCCAGCAGGTTGGACGTCCAGCGGACCAGGCTCCATGATTCTCGCAAGCTTCATAGCTTCTGGAGAGGGTGGCGAGGCGAAGATCACGGTTTCCTCCCTTGGTGGTGCTGCGGGCGGGCTGCTTCCAAACATCAATCGTTGGCGCAGGCAGGTTGGGTTGGGGCCCGCTGACCAAAGTCAATTGCAGTCCATCACATCTGACATCACCTCTGACGGAGTTGAAGGCACGCTGGTGAGCATCCCCGGCGCCACTCAAGGTATCGACGCAGCCATCATCCCTCACAATGGACAAACCTGGTTTTTCAAAGCCATGGGACCTATTGTCGCTGTCCAGCGCGAATCAGAAAATTTTAAAACCTTCGTTCAGTCACTTCAATTCAACGAAAATGCTCGATAATATTGTAAAATTCTTCACCTCTCTCAGATTGACGGTGACATGTCTGACTTTGTTCATGCTCATTGTCTTTGTGGGCACTATTGCACAAGTGGATCAGGGGCTCTACATCGTACAGGAACGCTATTTCAAGAGCATTTTTGTATACTGGGGACCTGATAACGCTGATTGGCACATACCGGTAATGCCAGGGGGTTATCTGGTGGGCACTTTTTTATTGTTGAATCTTGTGGGTGCCTACATCGCTCGTTTCAAACTCACCAGAAAAAAGCTTGGGATCTATATTTCTCATGCTGGATTGATTTTGCTGATACTGGGGCAATTGTTCACTGATCTACTATCAAGGGAAAGCGCCATGGAAATCAAAGAGGGGGAAACCGTTTCTCATTCTTCAGACTTCAGATTGAATGAGCTGGCTTTAATTGACCACTCAAACACTGAAGAGGACAAGGTATATGCACTTTCGGAATCGTTCCTGCAAAGCAAGTCAGGAGCAACAATACCCAGCGGACCTCTCCCTTTCAAAATCAATGTCAAAGATTACTGGCCCAATGTCAGTCTAGTTGGCAAGGAGAAGGAGGGTTACAAACGCATAGATGCAAACAGCGGTTTCAATAATGTTTTCTTGAAAGCAATGCCACCGGAAACAGCAATGGACAAGAGGGACGTTGGAGCCGCTATTCTGGAGATCATGGATGGTGATACCGTTTTGGGTGAATGGTTGGTCGCAACTGTTCTGGACCCTCAAAAGTTCAACCATCAGGGAAAAGAATTTTCCGTTGGGATGCGGGCAAAACGCTATTATGAGGACTTTTCACTCACACTCCTCAAGGCAACGCACGAGAATTACACAGGCACTATGGAACCAAGGAACTTCGCAAGCCGTGTGCGACTGCAAAATGAGGGCAAGGGCGAAGATCGAGAGGTCCTCGTCTACATGAATCATCCTTTGAGGTATCACGGACTGACCTTTTTCCAGCATCAGATGTCGGCAAATGAGATGGTGCGACGTCAAGGTCTGACAGCAACATCAACATTTCAAGTGGTTCAAAACCCCACCTGGCTTACCCCTTACCTTGCTTGCACCATGGTGGGAGTGGGATTGACGGTTCAATTTATGGTTCATTTGATTGGATTCACACGTAAAAGAAGAAATTCAAGTCCTTCATCAATCAACACCCGAGCAACGACACCCAAGACTGCCTGAATACTGATATGAAAAAGCTATTACCTTATTTGTTGCTTGGCTTATTCACCCTTTGGATAGTTTCTGCACTGCGCCCGCCAAAGGCAAAGGGCTACATGGACGATGTCTCCTTCGGTCAGTTGCCAGTTTTACGCGAAGGGAGGCTTCAGCCTCTGGATTCAGTAGGCATGAATGCCCTGATACAGATCCGAGGCACGCGGAAAGTCCCGTTGGAGGGAAACAACGAAAAAGGCGAGTGGGGTGCTTTCCTGAAAATTCGTGGAGAAGGATCGGGTCAGTTATCAGAAAGGCGATGGTATCAATTCGGCAAACGACCCAAAAAGCTGAACGCATCTGAATGGTTGATGGAGGTCATGATGCATCCTGAAATTGCTGATGAACGTTACATTTTTGCCATCAATCACCCCGACCTTCTGGACGAATTGGGTTTGAATGATCAAGGTGTCGAAAAATCTGGATTATTTTATTTTACGTTCCATGAAATCAGCGAGCATTTCCCGACCATTCGCAGGCATGCTCAAAGTGCATTCAATCAGGAAGCAGCGCTGAGAAGTCCATTTGAAAAAGCAGTGATCAAGGTCTGGGTAGGTTTGAACACCTACATGGAATTCAAAAATACAATTGCACCTCAGGATTCACATGATTTCAACAATGACCTGGAAATTTATTTGTCATCGATTGCTCCAGGTCTCGAAGCGTGGCGCAGCCAGAATGCAGGCAATGAACACGATGAAGCTGCGCTGGGTTTGTTTTCTGGTTACATGGATCGCTTCCAGCATCTGAGTTCTGCAGGAACTCTTTTGATTCCACCGAACAAAAATTCAGAAACAAACGATCAGTGGAGCACGATGGGAACTAATCTCGTACAGGCAATTCAAACCATGGGTGTAAGGCCAGCAGTTCGTTCTTACGCAAAGATGGCCAGCGCCTTCCACGGGGACAATTCAGGCAATTTCAATCAAGCAGCCAGTCAATACAAGGAATCTTTGAAACCGGATTTTACTACAGAACTAAAACGCACCTCCCTCGAATTTACGTACAACAAGTTTTCTCCTTTTTACAAAAGTACTGTGATTTACCTGATCGCTTTCCTTTTTGCATGCAGCACATGGTTCAGCGGCTCTGAATGGACACGTAAAACTGCTTTTTATCTTATTGTGTTGTCAGCTATCGTTCACACTGGAGGATTGATCACGCGAATGTATATCGAAGGGCGCCCTCCTGTCACAAACCTCTACAGTTCTGCTGTTTTTGTCGGATGGGGTGCGGTGCTGTTAGGTCTCATCATCGAGCGTATTTACAAGGACGGTGTCGGAGCAGCCATCGCTTCCATAGTCGGTGTATTGTCACTCATCGTCGCCCACAATCTTGCGTTGAGTGGAGATACAATGGGCGTGCTGCGTGCGGTTTTAGACACCAACTTCTGGCTGGCAACTCACGTAGTCATCATCACGCTGGGATACGCTTCTACCTTCTTTTCAGGATTCCTTGCGATCGTTTACATCATGAGGGGTTTCTTCACCAAATCTCTCGACAAGGATACTTCAAAATCTCTGACGCGCATGGTATATGGAGTGGTCTGCTTCTCCACTTTGTTCAGTTTCGTTGGTACGATCCTTGGAGGGATATGGGCAGATCAATCATGGGGACGATTCTGGGGGTGGGACCCCAAAGAAAACGGAGCCCTACTCATTGTGATTTGGAACGCCATCATTCTCCACGCTCGATGGGGTGGCATGATCCGTGAGCGTGGGCTCATGAACCTTGCCGTTTTTGGTAATATTGTTACTGCCTTTTCATGGTTCGGTGTCAACATGCTCAATGTTGGACTCCACAGTTATGGATTCATGGATGCCGCATTCAAGTGGCTAATGATTTTCAATGCCTCACAGATATTGATCATGGCCATTGGCATCATGCCATTGAGCACCTGGGCAAGTTTTCGATCTCATGGAACCAAAGCAGCGTGATTACAGAACGCTTTTGGGTATTTCGTTCAGTGTGTAATACGCGACCGGGTTCCAGAGTAATTCTCCGGACTGAGTCATTATTTCCGAGAGCTTGAGTTCATGAACATGACCAACCTGCAATTGGTCAATTTTAAGCCTGACACTAGTGCCGTCTTCACTCACGGTTGCCGATTGAATGACAGGTGAGGATTGATCTACTTCGGGACTTCCATAGGCGCTCTGGTAGATGTAGGTGTAGGTTTCCATGCTGTAAGACGAGGGATCCGAAGCAACGGCTACATTCAGTGGTTGGGTAAAATGTAAGTCGAATCCATCTGGCCTGATCTTCATAGTCTGAATCTCGAAGGGGGTTTTTCCTGTCCATTGAGTGCGTTGAAGTGCGTAAGGTTTGCCTCCACGTGCGCCCCAGCCACGATCAGTTCCACCCACAAATAAAGTAGCATCGGTTGAGAACTCAACGCTCAGGTTACCTGAATCATATCCTTTTAAAAACGGAAAGCATGCGCCTTGATAAACGCCATTAACCTGCTCCAAATCAACACGCATCACGGTACTGTGGGTTTGATCACAAACAAGCAATTGGTCTTCGAAAGGACCAAATTTGCCACCGCTTTGATCACAGATGATGCCACTGGCAGATTGTCCCATGGGACCGTAAGGAAAGTAAATAGCTGTAGGTACCAATTCCGGTATTTTTCCAGCTTCAATATGCATACGACTTCCGCTTACAGGATCCAAGGGCCTGGGTCCTAAAGCCTTGGTTGATTCGTACCACCTATTCCCAGTAGGGTTTCCCATGAAACCTCCCGGTTTCAGATGCTTCAAGCCACTTGTCCCGTTCCATACTCCTTGATTATCGGTGTAAAACATATCACCAAGTGCATTCATCCCAATGCCACCAGGAGATCTGATCCCGCTGGAAGTCGGAATCATTTGACCCTCGGGAGTGACGCGCAGACACCAGCCACGATAATCAATCTCACTGGTAAAAGAACCAGTGAGACACAATACGATCCAGATATTTCCATCACGATCAAACTTGGAACTGAAGGCGTACTCGTGATAATCACCCGTGATACCCCAATCGTCATTGACGGTTTCGAATATATCCGCACGACCATCATGATCCAAATCTTTCATGCGGGTTAATTCACAACGTTGAACGCAATAGATCCAATCGTCTTTTTTCGCCAGTCCAAGCACTTCGTGTAATCCACTGGCAAAGAGATGAAAAGTGGTATCAGAAGGGTTCTCAGCCAGAGCATTATCTACAATATATATCTCACCTAAACGAGTTGATACAGCGATCTGGTTGTCTCCCAACCATTGCAAAGCGCCTGCCTCAAGAACAATTCCCTCCGGAACAGGAATGGTTTCCGTGCGGTAATAGTCGGATTGTTGGGCGCCAAGAATTTCGGATCCCTGACTTAAACCTACTGCCAGAACCAGCGCTGATAAAAGCCCTTTTATATTCCTAAAATTCATTGAACAATGAGTCGTGGTGTTAAGCACACTTTTCATAAAAAATTTCTTACCAAATGATTTCCTGAATGATTTTTGCTTTACCGTGATCCAGTTCGATGGGGACAAGTAATTCCATGTTACCCTCAACACCATTGACCACAGGTCGCTCTTTGCCTGATGTTTCAAATCGCATTCGCAGCTTTTGATCTATCAAAAAGGCACCATCCTGTTCTTCGATAATATCCTGACCAATCGCTGCGCGCATCCAAAGATTAACATAATGGGCTCTTGAATCGAATGTGAGGTAGCGCCGCAGGGAAGCATCCAATTCCCCTGGAACAGCAACCGTGTAATCCTCAACATCCATGGCCATGAACTGGTATTTAAATTTCGGCCGTCGCTTGGAGTCCAACCAATATCCCTTGAACTCATATCCTGCCGCTTTTCCGGCCAGTTTCGGCCATTGGGTATGTTCCGGGTCCACAGAAAACGCAAACGGCGGACCATTGGGAAATTGAATAAGATTATGACCTAATGGAGGTTCAAAACCGGCTCCCCTGCCTGAACTATGGCGTGCACCATCCATGAAAGGCCCTTGCCAGATCATGGCCATGCGAAGCTGATCCGCATCAAATGCCAGATTCGCTTTTTCAGCGTATCCAACACCAATGGCTCTTGGCCCCGCACCTTCAATGAAATTCCGGTATATCACGGCCTCGCTGTTGGCAATAATTTCCTTCTTACCCTGAATCAAGCCCGTGGGTGGATTATTGTCGTCTGCAATATTTAAATAAGACCAGATGGCATCAATTTGCCTTTGAGTGTCACCTTCAAAAACATCCCGATTCACACTTTGACCATCCGGCCAAAAACTCGGCATCCGGGTTCCAGGTCTCAAAGAGGCAGGATCCTTGAGATAACGAACGAACCAGTCTTTCTGGAGCCTGTCTCCAGCCGTCGTCAGATCCAATGCAGGAATCCCCAGTGAACTGAATTTCCCAAATGTGTGGCAGGTAATGCAAGCCATTCCGCCAACTCCGACGAGCTTTCGACCATATTTGGCATCTTCGAGTGAACTTTTTTCCGTAGACGAAACCGTCTCAGAAGGCTTATCTGCCTCGAAAATAAGATCCACCATTCCGTGCACATTATCCTTACCAAAAACAGGCATCCGCGTGGCCATGTAGGGGCGGACTGAAGCCCCTTCTTCTAAAACTTTTTTCATCCATTCCCGTTTCAATTTTCGTCCGACACCTGTTAAGTTCGGTGGAATCCGTCCTTCATCCCCCAGATCGGCTTCACCTTGAGTAAGGAAAAACTGTTCACGACCTCTACTGATGCCCCCCACTTCATCACGGGCATGACAGGCAAAACAATTCATTGAAATCATTTTCCTGAGCACTTGCTGACGGGCATCAAGCGGTCTCGACAAATTCTTTATTTGAGCAATTGAGTTGGTTATCGCCTCTCGCTCGCTTGAGGTCAAATGATACAAGGGCGATGAAATGCCAGGCTCGTCTGATAAACAACCTTTAGCAGAATCGGCTCCAATGGATTGCAGGGGCTTAGCTTCGAACGCGGCAATGGAGGCAGCTCCTGATTGCAAAATGGTATGGCAGGAGGCACAACCTAATTTACGGAACCATGCCTGACCTTGCGATGCCTTGGTTTTATCGATGGAAAATGTTTCACTACCTGTGGGAAGCATTGGCTGGCCAAGATGAGATAGCCACTCTTCGGGAATAGCCTGTTTGTCCATCCCCGGCCCTTCTACATACACGCTCAAACCAGCAGGTCCACCATGATTGAAATATGTCACCTTAAAAGCATGATCCCCTGCGCTCAATACTGCCTTGCCATTGCGTTCGGTCATACCGTGATCACCGTCATTGTTCACTACCAATCCAGAACCCACGTAAAGCCGCGATCCATCATCTGAGCTTGTGTAGAACACATACTCGCCGTCCTCCGGTATCGAAATATATCCCGAAAATACTAATGCAATCTGTTCTTGTCGTTCTTTGATGACATCAGAGATTTCATGAGTAATTCCACTGGTAACAAAATGAGCGGAATCAGGGAGAGATGCGGGTGGGGTTCCCGGATAATGTTCAACAAAATCCTGAACCGCTTCATGAGGCTCGGCAGTGGGTGATCCTAATTCAAGGTAGAAATATTTCAAACCACTTGTTTTTTGAAGTTTGGCATCGCCGTCAAACATTCCCCCGGCTTGCCCCCTGAGCAAGTACATCGCTAATGAAGTCGCTTCACTGTCTGACAACTTGAAACTTGGCATTTTGCCCGAGGGCCGAGTTTCAAGGGGATTTTTCAAGAAGCGGGCCAATTCACTCACAGTCATTTTGCCGTCCAGTTTCCCCATGGTCACCGAATGCCCCAGGGCAGATTCATGGTCACCGCCGAAAAGTGCATCAGGTGAAGGCAAGGCCGGTTGCTTGAGGGCTTCCGCATCTTGATGTGGTTCGTGACAGGCAACACAACCAATTTCATGAAACAATCGACGACCAGCCAGCATGCGAAAGGGGTCCGCAGCTACGGGGGTCTCAGTGATCTCGCCTTGTGCGTCAATGAGAAAATGAGTAAGCGCATCCACGATAGCTGTTTTCTCGTCGTTTTCGTATCCGTGTAACATGTCAGGCATGGTGCGTGCTTGACCATTCAATGCGGGATGCATCAGCAACTCCTGAATGTATTGCGGAGTCAAATGAATCCCTTCAGCACCCAGAACAGGGCCTTGTTTCGATGCCAATCTCTGTTGAACAGATTCATCCGCCTGATGACAGCCCGTACAATTAAGTTCTCCAATAAGCAACTCACCCACGTCTCCCCCCCCACGACCGGAG
>JBDQII010000207.1:0-8967 GCA_040264395.1 Verrucomicrobiota bacterium | reverse complement strand
ATGGAAGAAGCGAATAACATCCCTGACTTGACTGCCTTTGGCTTGAAGCCGTCCAACAAGGCCTCAAATTGTTTGTCAACGACGCGGGATGAAATCGGTTGAATATCCAATACACCGTGGGGGTTCTGAGCGGTTACACAGGTAACAACACTCGTTCCATGCACTTCAAACCCCGCAAATGTCTTGAGATCTGTTTGTATGCCTGCCCCACCTCCACTGTCAGAGCCTGCTATGGTCATGGCGCAGGGCGTGGAAGCATTAATTGGTTTTTTCGTCATGAGAGTCACCAGCAAGCAACACAGACGTCCCTGCTGTTTGTGGTAAGTTATAGGTTGATCGAGGACAAATCAATGCGCCTCCTTCCCACGGCTTGACTTTTTAGTAGGCCAGTCTTTTATTTCTCCCATGCGTTCATTGATTTTGTCATTGTGCCTGCTTACCCTGGTCAACGGATGCCAACGCTCTGGTTTGTCAGTGCCTCCAGGATTGGAGCACGATCCCGTTTGGACAGGCAAGGATGGCAATGTCGGTGCCGATGCAGGCGGGGCAGTATCCGATGCCCCGACTATTATCCCAGTCATCAACGCACCGATTGGTCAGGTAGCATCTGCTCACACTGCCTTGCGTTTTGTCATCCTTGATTTTCCGTTTCATCCCATGCCTCAGATAGAGAGACGACTCTTCATCTATCGTAAACAGCAAAAAGTAGGTGTCGTCAAGGTCACCGGACCTTCTCACGGAAGAACTATTGCTGCTGATATTATCGAAGGTGAGGCCAATCCAGGGGATCAAGTTCGGCCTGATTGAAAGAGCAACTTACCAATCCCAGATTCTGGCTCATTCTGATGCAGTGGAACGGCTTTCGTATGAGTCTTCAAAACTTCGTTTTTTAGTTCTCTGATGAACCCAATCCATGCATCCTCAGAACGTGAGGGGGCAACAGCAATAGACCAAATCTTTTTCCCGACCAATAATCTTAAATACAAACAGTCCTCATTTCAGCGAAGTTAAAGATTGGAACATTATTCAGCTAATCTTCGATCTTATTTTTGAACACGAAGTACTCTACGAAAAGTACCAAAAAGGCATTATTTGTAGATGCGAACATCGTTGATGCTGTCATTGAGTTGGCCCTATTTTGTCATCTCGCACAGAACCATACATTGACAGAGACGAGGAATCTACCAGTAAGGATATCATCGAAAAAGGAACGTAATAAATCCCTCGCTTTATTTTTCTCTCTTAGAGTCTGGCGTTGACTCCATCAAGATTGAATACGGATGAAGACATTGAAATCTTGTCACGAGCATTCTTTTGTACCATCGTATAGCCCGTTCTCATGAAAGCGCTTTCCAGAAAATGTATGGTGATCATGAGCCTTGAATGGGCTTTGGGTCTTTTTGTGATGGCTTTATTCCTGTCAGGGTGTGGGCCTCAAAACAACAACCATCAATCCAATGCTGCATCCGTCGCATCCTTTCCCAGTAAAACGATCACAATCGTTTGTCCATGGGGTGCTGGAGGAGGCACGGATAGAGTCTCAAGATATCTAGCAGATGCTCTCAAGAGCTCCATGGGCGTCCCATGTGTGGTTCAAAATAAAACGGGAGGAAGTGGCGCCGTCGGTCATTCATTCGGGTCCAATGCCAAAGCGGATGGCTATACCATCACGATGGGTACTTTTGAATTGAGCACGATGCATTGGATGGGGATTTCTGAGTTATCACACCAAGCATTTATTCCTTTGATGCAAGTGAATTCAGATGCTGCGGCCTTGATTGTTCGCAAGGACGCCCCCTGGAATACACTTGCTGAGTTTTTAGATCATATCAAAGCAAACCCAGGAAAGGTTCAAATGTCGGGCACTGCGTCTGGAGGTGCCTGGGATCTTGCACGTGCCGGCTTTCAAATCGCTGCTGGATTGCCAGTTGATGCCGTTTTATGGATTCCTACTGAGGGATCAGCTCCTTCGCTGCTGGAATTAATGGGTGGTCATATTGATGCTGTCTGTTGCAGTGTTCCTGAGGCGGCCACACAAATTGAAGCAGGAGAACTGCGTGTTCTTTCGGTGATGTCCTCCGAACGACTGACGGAATATCCTGATTATCCAACCTGCAAGGAAGCGGGCATTGATTGGGAGATGGTCGGATGGAGAGGTTTACTGCTTCCACTGGATACCCCTCAGGAAATAGTGACCCAATTAACTCTGGCTTTTCAGGAGATTACCCAATCGGATACTTACCAGTCTTTTATGAAGAAAAACAGATTTGGGATTGAGCTTAAACAAGGCCCCGCTTTTGGTGAATTCTTGAAGGCTGAAGATGCCAAGTGGCAAAAAGTCATTCAGGCAACAGGTTATGCCAGTTCGGAATGACAATACTCTTTAACCCAACAATCATGCAAAGGATCGCTGGCATTGTGTGGTTGGCTCTGGGCCTGACAGCCGTGTTTCTTGCAACGGGTATTCAGAAGCCAGGATTTGGTTCGAATCAAGATCCTGGACCCCAGTTTTTTCCTATTTTATTGGGAGCTATCCTGGCGGTGGGTGGGTGTATTTTGCTCTTCAAAAGCTTCTACTCAGAAAGGACTCAAATAGAATCAACCCGAGGACCATCGAACCATGGCACCCTGCTCCTGTTCTTACTTGGCTTTGTCTTTTATCTGTTGGCGATGCCCTGGCTTGGCTTTTCTCTGGCCTCAAGTATCTTCATCTTCTTGATGATCTGGCTGCAGGGTAGCCGATGGTTTTTTGCCATGCCTCTGGCTCTAGGGCTTGTAACAGGCGTGCAGATATTATTTGGATATCTATTCCATGTTCAGCTTCCAACAGGAGTGCTGAGCTTGCCGTTTTAAATTGTCTTGAACGATTTCCGGCTACCACAACATGAAGCTCGAGGAGAGCTCCCGCAAGTTATGCCTGCTAACTCCTTCAACAGGTTCAGGGCTGTCTAGGTGTGTTACTTGCGGGTGATGAATCCGGGTCGATCGCACTCCACGCATTAATAATATTGATTTTGACCGTAGGGTTTCTTTCTTTCTCCAACGCTTCTTTGAGCATTGGAAGTGCGGGTTTGCCGGCCTTTTCACCCATCATCATCAGCACGTATGCAGCCATTTCCCTGACATTAGCCTCCTTATCTTCTTGGAGAACTTCCACTACCAAATCAATCGCAGGTGCTGCATTTTCTCGACCGTCACCAAGTTCGACCAAAGCATTGAGACGATTCTCGGCATTATCACTCATCAATTGATCCATCAGGGTGGCAACATCAATATCTTTAGCCACCGCGTTGGGTGTGCCCCCACCTCCGCAACCCGTTAACAAGGTGCCAGTGATGGTAACTGCTGCAATGAATGTCATCAGTGTGTTGAGGAATTTGATCTGCATATGAGGATATTGTCGAAAAAGGTCGGTGGTGTTCAATAAAAAAGCCCACTGGAATTTCCAGCGGGCTGGTATCGGATCCAAATTAAAAATCAACGTGCTCCGACAGGAAGCCTATGTCCTGCCTTGCGCTGCGTGCGCAAAGCCAGCCAGAGCACATCAGGATCTGTGGCTGTCGCATTTGGTTTTTGAAAACCAGAAATCCTGACAGGATTGCTTTGCTGCGAGTTTGAAGCGGTCCATTTGTGAACTTCGGAGTGTCCATCTGCAAATGCCAGACCCCCTGCTCCGTTGTGGTAATTGGCAGGCGTGTCGATCCATGGGTTGCCCCTTTGCAATTCAGGTGTGAAACAGCCCGCATCGTTGATGCTGTCTGGATGCTCATCAGCATAAACCCAAGTTTCCGATGGACCCGGGTCTGTCAGGCCAGACATTTTGGCGGTTTCCGTGGCATAATCTCGAGCAGACCATGCGGCTGCTCCTCCTGGATTGGTCCTCGAATCGCAAGTGCCAACGCGGATATTTCCTGAAATACTCCTCACACGCTCACTCCAACCCAAACGCCGCTGTGCTGCACTCATTTTATTATCTGAAGGACATTTGAATATATTTTTTGCATTGGAAAAGTAGGATGCCAGCACAGAATATTGTGGGTCCAAAAGATACTGCACATTGGTATTGTCCTGTCGACTTCCCCAGTCCAACCATCCGGTGACCCAGGAGCCTTTTGCTGCACCACTCCCATGACACGAGTTAGGGAATCTGTCTTCGCTGTCTCCCAAATACATGTGTGTGGCAAGCATGAGTTGCTTGGTATTATTCATGCAAAGAATGCCTTTGGCTTTGTCTTTGGCCTTGCTCAATGCTGGTAACAACATTCCCGCCAGGATGGCAATAA
This sequence comes from Verrucomicrobiota bacterium, assembly GCA_040264395.1. GTDB lineage: Bacteria > Verrucomicrobiota > Verrucomicrobiia > Limisphaerales > AAA164-E04 > AAA164-E04. The sequence goes on along the minus strand of JBDQII010000207.1, from coordinate 4,684 downwards.
TGGCGATCACCACCAGAAGTTCTATCAGTGTGAAGCCGGCTGCCATTGGGCGACCTGCTTTTTTGATGCTTTTCTTAATGTTCATGCTTCTTTGGACTAGTTAGAATATTTTCTGTGGAAGATTATTATCGAGATGGGATTGTTCGGACAAGTGTGTTTTCAATGGCACATTGAGAAAAGATTCTCCTGCTGATCAGCCGTTTTCAGAATTTGAACAGTCCTATCTCTTTTGGTTTATTTATTGTGCCAACCAAAGCGATCTGAGATGGGCCAGAACACAAAAAATTGTTTGCCGATCACCTTCTTGCGAGGGAAGTCCAGCCAGTTACGACTATCATAACTGTTCATCGTGTTGTCGCCCATTACGAAATAGTGGTTATCTCGAATCTTGTATTCTGAATTACCATCAGGAAATTGAGAGTTCATGGCAAGGTGAGGATAATTGTTTTCTATGGCAACTTTTCCATTCACATGACCAGAATAAAGGCTGTCTTTCGGAGGGCGATTGCCGAAGGAATAAACCATTTCGAATCCGGGGTCACTGGCCTCGAGCCGTGTTCCATCAATGTAGGCATGTCTGTCATCACCGATCCGAATCTTTTCCCCACCCAAGCCCACGAGGCGTTTGATGTAATGTGTATTCTGGGTCAACTTTGGCACGCCTGTTGATTTAAAAACGATGGTTTCTCCTCGATCTGGTCTTCGGAAATTATAGGTAAATCGATCTACAAAGAGGTGATCCCCACTCACTACTTTCAATTTAATGATGTCATCACCTTCCTTAAATTCCATTCCGTTCTGCAAACTGGCGCGAGTCCATAATGAATCGGGTGGAAACCAAAGAGTGTATTTTTGGCTACCGATCATGAAGCGTTGTTTTGAGATGAAGGGAATAATGGACACTGGCTTTGTGTCGATCGTGCGGAACGTACCAGAATTCTTGGCCTTTACCTGATAATATTTTTCTCCCTTGATCCATGAAAAATAGATCTTTTTCAAACCGGAAGGGATTTCAACGTCTGGTTTGTATCGCAGATTTTCCTCGGTAATGCCAAAAAAAGTAGGTTGGGCTGATCCTGAAGGGATGGCCATCGGTTGAAAGAAGAATGATCTAAAAGCAAGCACAACGGCTGCTGCGACCAGAAAGACTTCGATATTCTCTCTGAGTCCTGCGTTGGGGTAAGGTTTTAACCACTGGTTGGCAGATTTTTCAAGAGATTCCAGTGAATCCTCCAAATTGAGCGCACCTTCTTTTTGGTTGATCGCATCGGTTACTCCTTGAATGGATGACTCCAAAGACTCAATGGCCTTTGGCTGCATTAAGTCACGCTGAGCGTTCACGTATTTCCATACATGATGGCGCATTTGAACCGCAGTCCGCACCTTTTTGGATGTCAACCAACGTATCGCAAAAGTAATCATGATTTTAAAACCTGAACAAACGCTTCTTGCGGGATATTTACCGATCCCACTGATTTCATGCGCTTCTTACCCTCTTTCTGTTTCTCCAATAATTTACGTTTCCTTGTGATGTCACCACCGTAGCATTTTGCAGTTACGTCTTTACGCAGTGCGCGCACCGTTTCACGGGCGACAATCTTTCCGCCAATAGCTGCTTGTATTGCAACTTGAAATTGTTGGCGCGGAATAACTTCAGATAATTTAGCTGCTAACGCTCTTCCCCGATATTCAGCTTTGGAACGATGTACGATGCATGAAAACGCATCCACCGATTCACTATTCACGAGCATATCCAGCTTGACCATATCCGATGCATCATAATCATCATACTCATAGTCCATGGAACCATATCCTCGGGTCAAACTCTTGATCCGATCATGAAAATCGATGAGGATTTCATTAAGTGGGATGCGGCAAGTCAGCATGACACGAGCATCATCCAATGTTTCAGTGTGAACCAGCAATCCCCTTTTTTCCGAGACCAAAGCCATCATGTCTCCGATGTATTCATTTGGGCAAATGATGAATGCTTTCACCATCGGTTCCTCAATGACTTCGATATGATTGATCGCAGGTAAATGCGCGGGGTTATCAACTTCCTTGGTAGATCCATCCGTCATCTGCAACCTGTAAACCACACTTGGATAAGTCGCTATGATGTCCATTTCGAATTCACGCCTCAGACGTTCCTGAATGATTTCCAGATGCAGAAGCCCGAGGAATCCGCAGCGAAAGCCAAAACCCAGGGCCACGGATGTTTCTTGCTGGAAGACAAACGCAGAGTCGTTCAACTGCAGCTTGGCTAGATTCGCTTTGAGATGTTCGTAATCGGCGGTGTTGATGGGATAAATGCCACTGTAGACCATCGGGTGAATCTCCTGAAAACCAGGTAATGGAGGAGATGGTTTTTTAGCATCCGTCAGCGTGTCACCCATCTTGATATCCAACGGAGACTTGATGTTAGCGGTAAAATAGCCTGTTTCTCCTGCTGTAAGCTCCTTGCGCGGATATGGTTTTGGATTAAAACTTCCTACCTCCTTGATCTCGACGTTTTTTCCGGAATGCAGCAACTTGACGCCCATACCCGCTTTCAACGTGCCATTGCAAACACGAACATGTGTCACAACGCCGCGATAGGTGTCATAATATGAGTCAAACAGCAACGCTTGTGCGCTCGGAGCCCCCGTTGCCTTTGGCGGTGGAACTCTGGATACGATGGCTTCAAGAATTTCGGAAATACCAATTCCCTTCTTGGCGCTCGCAGTAATGGCATCCTCGCGTGGTATTGCCAGGATATCCTCGAGTTGATTCAAAACTTGCTCAACATTGGCATGAGGCAAATCAATCTTGTTGATCACCGGAATGATAAAAAGATTCTGTTTCATGGCCAAATGGAGATTGGCCACTGTTTGCGCCTCGACCCCCTGAGCCGCGTCGATGATCAGCAAAGCACCTTCACAGGCGCTCATGCTTCTCGATACTTCGTAGGAAAAATCAACGTGGCCGGGCGTATCGATGAGATTCAATTCATACTTTTGACCATCCTTGGCTTGGTAATACATTGTGACGGGATGCGCCTTAATGGTGATACCCCGTTCTCTCTCCAAATCCATTGAGTCCAGCAGTTGAGCCTGCATTTCCCGATCCGAGATCGTCCCCGTCATATTCAACAAACGATCTGACAAGGTGGTCTTGCCATGATCGATATGTGCGATGATGCTAAAATTCCTGATAAATTCCGTTTGCATGCCAATACGTAGCAGCCAGAGAGTAAAGGCGTTCGGCCACAAGAAAAGACAAAACACAACTACTTTAGGGGTCAGACTCTACTATTGATATATTTATATCATTAGTAGAGTCTGACCCCTACTTGTTTTCGAGGTTATTTCCTGTTCTTTTTTTCTGCTTTCCGTCGTCTGTCGGCTTCCTTCTGTTTGCGATCGACGTAAGCGGAAACAACCAGCGGGTTATTACGGCTTTCAAAAGCCTCGAGTGCATGATCGTTTGATTCTCGCATGAACCGAATCATGGCATTGCGGTGTTTTTTGATTGCATCAGAATATGCAGGATCGTTGATCAGGTTGTTCAGCGCGTCAGGATCAGATTTGTAATCATAAAACTCCTCCGGTGTTCCGTATTCGAACAATTTCAATCTATCGGCAATGCGGCGGTTCTTTGGCGCCAGCTTTTGCATAGCTCGAAATGTGGCTGTTCCTCGTGTGGCTGTTTTGAAAACACGTTTTCCATCAGACCATGGATTGAAAATGTAGCCAAACCGCTTGGATTCCACACTTCTCATGGGGCTTCGATTGCGACCCGAATTTTCGTTGTGAAATTTATAGACGAAATCTCGATTCTTTTGTTTTTCTCCTTTGATCGTCGCAATAAAGGAGGTTCCGTCAAATCCCTTCGGATGATGAAGGCCGGCGATATCAAGCAGAGTAGGTAATAAATCGACTCCAGAAACCATGTGTTCCTTGTCAACGCTTCCTGGCTTGGTTATTCCCGGCCATACTACAATCAAAGGTGTTCTTGTGCTGTGATGCCAGACGGCTGTTTTGGCAAAGGGCAGTGGCATGCCGTGATCAGAAAGAAAAATGATGACGGTGTCATTTCGTTTACCGGAGTCCTCTAACGCCTGCACAACGTTCCCTAAACAATCATCTGCTCTCCTCACGGACGAGTAATAATGTGCCAATTCCAGCCGCACGTCTGGGTGATCGAACAAAAAGCCTGGTATGGGAACTTCAGCTGGAGTGTAAATGCGCGAAGGTATGTGCTCGTCTTCAACAATATTACCTTTTCCACTCATGGCATAAAAAGGTTTATGCGGATCTGAGATATTGATGTTGAGGCAAAATGGTTTGCCCACTTTGTCAGCCTGTTCAATGCCTCGCTTTGTGGAACGATAATAGGAGCCGGGATCTTTCGTATGCTGTTTTTCATCCTCGAGAATGGTCAGGTCCTCATCCCACCCATAAGGCTGGTAGGGTGTCGAATGCGAGACCTTGCCTCGAATAGCCACATAATACCCACCCGCCTTCATGAGGTCCACCATGTGAGGATAATCCGGATTCCTGACCTTATAAAAACCTTCCACTCCCGTGTTGTGAGAATATCGACCCGAGAACAGGACATTGCGACAGGGGTAACAGCTTCCTGTCTGTACGTGAGCGTAATGATAGCGAAGTCCTTGCTGGGCAAGTCTGTCGATTTGAGGTGT
>JBDQII010000206.1:0-8981 GCA_040264395.1 Verrucomicrobiota bacterium | reverse complement strand
GTGATGGCTTGACGGTATACTTGGTCGGCGCAGTCCCCTGCTACAAAAACTCCTTTGGAAGATGTCTTACTACCGCCCCGTGGCAGCACGTAGCCCGCTTCGTCCATGTCGATGTGACCGGTGAAGATTTGAGTATTGGGCACATGACCGATGGCAACGAAAACACCCGCACAATCAAGCCTGCTTTCCTCACCCGTCTTGGTATTTTTCAGCTGCACACCTGTAACCTCATCATCTTCCACACCATGTATTTCTGTTACTACGGTATCCCATACCATTTCTATCTTATCATGGTTGACAGCACGCTCGGCCATGATTTTGCTTGCTCTCAATTCATCACGTCGGTGGATGAGGTATACCTTCGATCCAAATCGAGTCAGGTAAGTGGCTTCTTCGCAGGCAGAATCACCGCCGCCAACGACAACCAGTGGCTTATCCCTGAACATAGGTAATGCCCCATCACAGGTCGCGCAGTAGGTCACTCCTTTGTTTTCGAGTTTTTTTTCATTCTCGAGCCCGAGGTGACGGTGCCCTGCACCAGTGGCAATAATCAGGGTCTGGGTTTCGATTTCCTTACCGTCGACGATTAGTTTGGGATGATCTCCGGAGAGATCAGCTGATTCTACGGTCCCGAACTGAACGCGTGCGCCAAAGCGTTCGGCCTGTTTCTGCATGTGTTGCATTAATTGAAACCCATCTACCCCCTCGGGAAATCCGGGGAAATTCTCCACAGTGCTTGTGGTTGTCAATAAACCACCAGGCATGGTTCCGGTAAGAACCAAGGGATTCAAATTCGCGCGCGCGCTGTAAATAGCAGCTGTCAAACCTGCACAGCCTGTTCCAATAATAACTACTTTTTCCATAATTTAGATTGGGAACTTAGCGACTATGACCAGGGTTTGCAACGAGAAGTCTTTTTTGAAAACCATGGAATATTTCAATCTTGCTTGCCCTTCTGGATCAAGATGAGGATGATGAGGTAACTTCACCGCAGACAATATATATCCGAGAAGGCGTTTTATGAAAAAACCAATTACCCGCAGAAAATTTGTCGGCACAACAGCTGCCACAGCATTTGCATTCAACTTTTTCCCCAGCCGAGTTTTCGGTGCTAACGACCGCATCCTCCTGGGTGGCATCGGCGTTGGAGGAAAAGGGCGTGGAGAGATCAATGACAACTCCAAAGCTGGAGCTGAAATCGTGGCTTTGTGTGATGTCGATGACAATCGAGCAGCTGAAACCTTCAAAAAGTTCCCAAAGGCGAAGCGTTACAAGGATTTTCGTGTGATGCTGGAAAAGCAGAAGGACATTGATGCAGTCACAGTCAGCACACCTGACCACACACATGCAGTCGCTGCGGTCATGGCCATGAAAATGGGGAAACATTGCTACTGTCAAAAACCATTGACACATTCCGTCTATGAGGCACGTGTCATGACCGAAGTTGCACGTGAAAAAGGTGTGGTCACTCAAATGGGTAATCAGGCTCACTCAGGCGAACCCATCCGCAGAGCTGTGGAATTGATTCAGGCAGGCATCATTGGTGATGTCACCGAAGCACATATGTGGACCAATCGGCCGGTCTGGCCACAAGGCGTCAACCGACCTGCTGGCGATCATAAAGTTCCGGACACATTGGATTGGGATCTCTTTCTGGGCCCTGCTCCATGGCGACCTTACCACCCCGATTACGCACCCTTCAAATGGCGTGGTTATTGGGACTTTGGAACGGGAGCCTTGGGCGACATGGCCTGTCACATCATGGACATGGCCTATTGGTCACTCGAACTCGGTGCACCCGATTGGGTTCAGGCTGAGCAGCAGGGCATGACTCAGGAATCAGCCCCCACATCGTCCATCGTGACTTATCAGTTCCCCAAACGTGGGAAAAAACCGCCGGTTAAATTCGTCTGGTATGACGGAAAGAATAATGGCAAGCAAAACTACCCGCCAGCCGAAGTGGTCGATGGTGAGGATATTTCAAAATATGGCACCGTATTGGTAGGTAAAAAAGGCACCATGTTCTTCAACCGCTCGAGAACCAATTGGCTGATCAAGGCCAACGGTGTCATGGCCAATACCACGGATATACCCAAGACAATTCCGCGTGTCAAAAACGAAGATCAGGAATGGCTCGATGGCATTCGCAATGGAGATCCAGATCAACCCTTGTCCAACTTCAACCGATCTGGCCCATTCAGCGAAGTCGTACTGCTGGGCAATGTAGCCATCCGTTCCGGCAAGAAAATTGAATGGGACAGCAAAAACCTGCGAGTCACCAACGCCCCCGAGGCAAATCAATACATTCGGCGTGAATACCGAAAGGGATGGAGTTTATAATTGGGGCAATTCATAATCTCGCTCAACACTTCATGCATCCAACAATGCATGAATAAGACGGTTGATCAGGCTTAAGCGTGGTCAACCGTCTTTAAAGCGTTATCATCCGGACGCGCAGAAAACCGGGAAGTGAGACGGGCTCGAGTCAAAACCCCTAACTCAAGGCCAGTGAGTAGAGAGAACGATAATCGGCCTGAGTCATATCAACGGGATTGAAGTTACCCGTCCATTGCTGGGAGGCACCTGCAGCCAGTTGATCAAGATCCTTATCACCGACTCCATGAGAAGTGAGGGTCGATGGGATTTCCGTGACTTCAAGGATTTGCTTGATGGCCGTGACGAGTTTGTTCACCGAATGATCGACCGAATCATGAGAAGACGCCACACGCGCTTCGCGAGCAAGTTGAGCATAGGAATTTGCGGTGGCTTTGCAGCTTGAGTTCCACCGAATCACATGTGGCATCATGACCCCCACCGCCATGCCGTGAATCACATCGAAAGCAGCCGTCAAAGGGTTAGCCGTGGCATGCGCTGCGCCCAGCATGCTGTTCTCAATGGCAATGCCGGCCAGAGCAGCCCCCAGCTGCATTTTACCTCGAGCCTCAAGGTCTTCGGGTTGATTCAGGACGATCGGAAGATTCGGAAGCAATAGTTTGAAAGCCTCGAGAGCGTGCATGGAGCTGTAAAGCGTACGCTTGCGTGTGACAGCTGTTTCAAGCGCATGGGTTAAGGCATCCATACCAGTGCACGCGGTCACACGACGTGGTTGGGATACCGTGAGAGCCGGGTCAAGAATGGAAACTTTGGCGGCAGCTTTCGAGTCGCCACAGGCCATTTTTTGATGAGAAACCTCATCGGCAATCAAGGCAAATGACTGACATTCACTCCCTGTGCCGGAGGTGGTGGGAACCGCCACCATGGGCAGCATGGAATGGGAAGCCTTTCCGATGCCCCAGTAATCCTGCATACGACCGCCATTGGTCAGAATAAAATTACAGCCTTTGGCGGTATCCATGCTGCTACCTCCACCTAGACCGACGAATGTGTCAATTTGGTTGGAAGAGGCAACCTCAACACAAGCTGCTACATCGGCAGTGGTTGGGTTTTCGTGCACTTGATCAAAAACAAATACCTTTAATCCAGCTTCCTCAAGGATCTTGAGCGAAAGATCGAAATGTCCAGCGGCGACAATTCCGGGATCCGTGACGATCAGAACGCGCGCACCGCCCAGGTCTCGGACAATGTTGCCTAATTCAAAAATCTTCCCTTCGCCAAAAACCAAACGAGTTCTTGGTTGAATATCGAAAGCGTTCAAACGCCAGTCCAATGAGGAGGACCGAGTTGTTTCCGCTTGTTTCAATGACGACTCAAGATCCATGGTGTATCACTGTATCGATGCAACGGACGTACCCGCCTGTTTATAAGGAGGAAATTCCAGTGGCCGTTATACCCATTGACAGATAATAGCGATCAAAGGTTACTCCTCTCTTTCGATGGACCGGCGTTTGTAGAGGAATTCAAACATGTTGCCTTCATGCGGTTGATCCCATGATATTTTCATGGTTGGAATTGCCCCCAGGTTGAGACGTTCAATCAGATCCGAATCAAGTAGCATTTCGGTGAAATCAGGATCTTTGGTAATCGCAGAAACGACTAGGGACGGACCTATTTTTCCCAGCATCTCAGCTTGAGGAACCTCGACCACGCTTGCGTAAGGGCATAGAAACTCCCGGTTAGCAAGAGGGTGATCAATTGAATTGCAATGAACAATAGTTGGACACAAGTAAGTCCCCCCTTCAAATTCCAACTTGCGACTACCTTCCCGATACCGCGCTGTCACATCCTCAGCGCCGGGTTCTTTGAGATCCTGTTCGATTGCGCCGTCAATGTATTCTGCCATTTTCGGGTTGGCAAATCCGGAAAGACGCGCACCTTGATCATCTGGGCGGGTTGGTTTGTAGGGGCCCAGTTTTTTCGCAAGTGCATCTGCAATTTCCTTCCCATACTTTGGAACCACAACCGCGGAGGCATTGATACAACTACGTCCGCCATTCTCCGAAATGGAGGCAGCCATGAGATCGATGAAGTCCGGCCAATGTTCAATTTGATCATCACCCACCAGAATCTTGCTGAATCCAGGTCCATGAATTTGAATGCCAGGATTGTTGGCATACTGAGCCGTGGTGTTTTGATCCCCGAAAATCAGGGCACGCCCACAGCTCTCAAGAATCACACTCGCCCCTTCGTGATCGGTTGGATAAAATCCGAAAGCCTCCGCAGGGCACCCAGCTGCAATAAAGGACTGTATCAACCGATAAGGCGTCCATGGTTCCTCGCGCCCGGGTTTGATGATGACAGGTGTCTTGAGTGGAATGGCAGGCAACCACAGGGAATTCACAGCGGGAGAGTTGCTGGGCATGACCAAGCCCAGAGCTTTGGCGGTTGAGTAGTAGCTGATACGCGTGCCAAACTGCGCCCCGTAACCCTTGTCCAGGATGGAAAAATCAAGTCCGCGGGTAAGTCCTGTCAACACCGTTCTCATGTGGGTCAACGCATGGTGAATTTTATCCATGTTGCGTTTGACCATCACATGCGGCAGTCCGGAAGTTGAGGACAGTGTGCGTATGTAATCTTCGGGAGACTGAGTATGACCTTTGTCACCAAGAGGCAATGAACCGTTTAAAAAAACTTCTCCAGCCTTGGCTGAAATATCGATCAACTGGTCGACGGTGAATTTTCTCAGGGCCGCCTTCCCTTGCTCGATTCGACGCAAATCTCGGCGGATGATTCCTCCATTTACGGTGCTCACAGTTGCAAGGGGTTGGCCGTCGCTGTAACCGCTGATCTCTATCTGATCGAGGCTTTCGTAAGGCGCGCCTTTTCTCAGGCACGGTATATGTGGTATGGAACTCATAATGTTAACCCTGCTTGACTAATAAACACCTTCAACAATTTTTTTCTCCATGGCGCCGAACGGACGAACCTGAGCGACGCCATCCCATGCATACGGCGCGCGAGGCTCACGCCGCAATGCTTCGTCTCGCTCCAGAAAACGGGGCATGAAAAACTCCTTGGTCAGGGTGGTCAATTCCACTCGTCCCCATTCATCATACCCCTTCACCTCATTGGTCTTTTCAGCATCCACAACCCGCAGGACTGCACGAGGTTGAGGTGCGTAATAGGTGATTGAGAAATTGTCTTCTTTTGTGACAGGCACGCTGGCTGCCAAACCCATCAACGTGTTACCATAGGTCGGATAGAATCCGATACGATTCTCCAAAACTTCCTCCAGCAGAAAACGCGTATACTGAGGATCCATGGTGGTTCCACCACAGAATACCCCGCGAATACCAGCTTCCCATAGATCGATCTTTTCGGATAACGCTTCCAATAATTTGGGGGTAGTAAAGACACCGCTGACCTTACGATGCTTGAGAATAGTCACAGCCTGATCGATGACATGATCCATGTAACTTCGCGCGACATCAAATTTCTTGTCCGCAATCAACTTCTTGACGAAGCGAGGATCCAGGTCAATGAAGTAGCATGAGCAGCCGCGCACATTGGCTAGATGTTCAATGGCAAGTCGCAATCGACGAGGACCGGTTGGCCCCATCATCAGCCAATAGTGGTTTCGGGGAAAATGGTCGTCAGAAATCTTTTCGGAAAACTCGCTGTAATCGACTTTATAATCAGTCCACCCAATACGCTGCTTGGGCATGCCTGTGGTGCCTCCAGTTTCGAATACATTGAAAGGTTGGCCTTTGAATGCTTGCGGAACCCACACATCGGGTTGAAGATCACGGAGCCACTCGTCTTGGAAGTGTGGAAACCGGGCAATGATGTCGTCAAAAGATTCGATCTCCTGAGCCGGATTCCACCCTGCTTTTTCCGCCCAATCCAACCAAAAGGGACTACCGGTTTCGGGGGAAAAATGCCATTGAACAATCTCACGGACGTGAGCATCAAGTTGCTCTCTGGCCTGTTGGATTGCTTCGTTTGAAACAGTTTTAGTACTCATAATAGTGTACGGTCAAGTTGACTCAATAATTGAAAAACGAAAGTAAAAATGCTCAAGAAGCTTTATCGGGAAAGAATTTCTTGATGGTTTCCTCGCTTGGAGGGCGCGTCATCAAGGAAACAATGATCAATGCTGCGGTGGAAATAAGAAAGCATACTGCTACCGGCATGAGTCCAGGTCCGATTACCAGCTCGGAGCCGAAACCGCTTTTGGCAAAAAAGTAAAACCAACTGAGCGTAGCTGCCAAGATACAGGCATAGGCACCTGCTTTGGTGACACGCTTCCAAAAAACCGCAGCGAACACGAGAGGGAATAAAGCACCAAAACCACTGAAACACCATACAGCCAGGTCAAATACGTTTTGTGGAGCGACCAGCGATAAAAGATAGGTAAGTGTGACAATGCCAACAACAAATCCACGGGCGATCAAAATCACCTGACGATCGCTGAGTTTACCACTACCCAATTTATGGATGACGATATCATTGGTAAACATCGTTCCCAGGCACAAAAATTGAGAATCCAGCGAAGACATGATGGCCGCCAGAATACCTGCTATGAGAAACCCACTGAGTATTGGGCTTGATACCAGTCGCGCGACCATCTGCCCCAATACTCCACTTACTTTGGTAGGATCCAGCGGGGGCAAAATACCCGTCGCCCAAATACCGATCAGTACGCAGGGCACCCAAACAATCAGGATACACAATGGGTGCGCAAAAACCGTCAGTTTGAATGCACGCGCACTTTTGGCGGTTAACCAATGTTGAAACAAATGAGGGAACATCCCCACACTGAGAGGGATAAATAGATATGTCAGGAACATCCATGTGGACATACCATATTCACGCGTGAATGTTTTAACTTCACCTGTTTTCTTGTTTACATTCTCGAGTTCAACCGTGGTCACTTGACGACTCAGCAACGGACGCGGTGAATAAGATCCCGCTGTGTCGTTTTCCCCCTCGATGATCCGTCCCACCACCTTGGGCGGATCATTGGCTACTAATTGATTGTTGGCAGCATCCCACCTGTAAGGCTGAACCACTTCACCTTGATCGTTTATTTGAATGGCGACTTTGGAAGCATTGGTCAGTCCACCAAGACTGTTTGCAATGAAAAGGAAAGCAACCAGCCCCATGACCATAAAAACTATCGTTTGAAATGTATTCGCCCATGCCGCTCCACGCGAACCACCGAGAAATACGTAGGTCATCACGACTCCGCAAATGACTAAACCCGTAAGCCAGACCGGAATACCACCGGCCCACTGAGGCGTAGCCGCGTTGGGGAATAGATCGGGAAATGCGCCAGCAGTAACCGGCAACACGGTTTTGCCAGCACCAATGATCCCAATCAAGAGGTAAGGCACGACCAGCATGGCTAGTATTGGAAACAGGACGTATCCAATACGTTGAGAATCAAACCTAGCTCGGAAAAATTGAATTTGCGTAACAAATCCATACTTTTTCCCGTAAACCCAGAGACGAATGCCTATCAGGAAGAAAACGGCTGCATGGACCAGACCACTGATAGAAGCCATCAGCCCATAGACACCGATTCCTCTTTCGAAAGCCTTCCCAGTGGAACCCACCAAGGCAAAAGCGGTCATGGTCGTCCCGAAAACACTCATCAATAGGAGGAATGGACCTATCGAATGGCTGGCCACAAAGTAGTCCTTGCTCGTACCGCGGAAGGATCTGCTACTGATGATTCCCAGAGCCAGCAAAAGCCCCAAGTAACAAACAATGATAATCAGGGGTGTCATGGTCGTTGTGTTGAGATTGGTTCTTCCTGTTCTTCAGCCAGAGCTTCCAGATGATGAGGCCACGCAAAGCTCATGACAGCTCCCCACCATAGAGCAGCGACAATAGAAAAGCCTGCATGGTAAGCCAGCCCAATGGGCATGAAGCCAAAGACCTCCGTTTCGTAGTTATCCCAAAACCAAAAGTCCTGGTGCAGGAGTAAAAGGGCGAGGGTTCCCAGCCAGACAATCCAACCGTTGTTTTTCATTTTATCAGGATAAGGGTGTGAGCAGAGGAGTTTCGTATTTGCAAATTGTCGAAGATGGCTTTTCCGGGAAATCAGGAGAGGCGCAGGCCACTCTCCTGATGACTAAAAATGATTATTTACCGATGGCATAGAGATGAGTTTGCGTTCCGACATACAATGTGCCATTTGCAACTACCGGAGTTGAGTAAATGGGGGCACCAAAGTAGACTTCGTTGAGAACTTTCTTTTCCTTGGTAGCAGCAAGGACAACCAGATCACCATCCTCATCTCCAAGAAATACCTTCCCATCGGCAACCAGGGTCGAGCCCCACATATGCGCTTTCATGTCATGAATCCAGTATTCCTGACCAGTTTCAGCATCAAGGCAGTATACAAACCCTGAGTAATCGGACATGAACAACAGGCCTGTTTCAGGGTCTATCGAACAGGTTGAAATAGTGCGGTTGATTTTATCGTAACTCCAAATCGCCCCATCTTTGGTAATATCGCCTTTCTTGGACGCATCGATACAGACGAGATTACCAACACCTTCACCATGCTCAGGGTCTTGACCAATCGCGATATAGACCCTGTTTTTGTAAAAAACGGGTGTCGAAATCAATTCGCT
>JBDQII010000205.1:0-8985 GCA_040264395.1 Verrucomicrobiota bacterium | reverse complement strand
TCTGAAACGCAAAGAGGAAATAGACCGGGCCGTGGTTGCAGAATCGGCACGCTGGGGTGATTCCAAAAGGTCGGATCCATTCACAAGAGACAATAACTGGATCCGTACGATCAACAACGTGGTCAACAATTTCATACGGCGTAGAGCCGATATTGTTTTCAGTCAATTACAGCGAGATGATCTATACCCGGATGTTAATGCACCCGTCTTGAACCAGTTCGGTGGGATTGTGCAGGATGGGTTTCTGTTGGAATTGGATAAGGGAAATGCGGATCGGATTTATTTCATGCTGGATGGAAGCGATCCAAGATTGGCTGGAGGTGGCTTCGCCCCGGGGGCGCGACTTTATCAGGGAGCAATCACGATAAATGAGCATGTGCAATTCGCGGCACGAGCGCAGAGCAATGGTGAGTGGAGTGCTCTTGCTCAAACAGATTTTATTGTGGCACGATCCTACAACGAACTGCTGGTGACTGAAATCATGTATCATCCAAATGCAGATGATACGGGGGAGGATGAAGATGTTTATGAGTTTATTGAACTCAAGAATGTGGCCTCCACTTCACTCGATCTAAGTGGTGTGTCTTTTACCGACGGCATTGATTTCACGTTCCCGAACGGTTATAGCATCGAATCAGGTTCTTATCTGGTTTTGGCAAAAAACGAAACAAAATTCCGAAGTCGCTACCCCTCGGCTCCGCTTGCCGGTAGCTATACTGGTAGTTTGAATAATGGTGGAGAACGACTGACACTTGTGCATGCCGCAGGGGAAACTATTTTTTCATTGGAGTATGATGATGTTCAACCGTGGCCTTTGACACCTGATGGTGATGGGTTTTCTCTAGTTCCATTGCAAACGTCCCAATTACACGATCAATCGAAGGCATCCTCGTGGCGCGCATCCAGTCAGCGATGGGGTAGCCCGGGTAGAGAGGATATCAAGGCCGGACTCCCGCGTGTCCTCATCACCGAAATGCTAGCCCACACGGACTTGCCTCAATTGGACTCCGTAGAGCTCTTTAATCCGGGCGAGCAAGAGGCCGACATCGGAGGGTGGTATTTAACAGATGATAAAAATATACCTGCCAAATATGTCTTTCCGCAGGGAACGCGGATTCCTTCTGGTGCTTATCTGGTGGTGACGGAGTCTGATTTCAATTCAAAACCCGGCATCGATCCCAGTTTTACATTCAGCTCTGTTGGAGAATCCGTTTTTTTATTTTCTGCTGATGCTCAAGGCAAACTGACGGGCTACAGTCATGGTTTTGACTTTGGTGCCTCTGCAAACGGAGTTTCTTTTGGGCAATATTACACCAGCAGCGGTCAGGTGCATTACCCTCCGCAAGCCCAATTGACCTTGGGTGCATCGAATGCTGAGCCATTGGTGGGGCCTGTGGTGATCAATGAAATCGGCTATGCACCGGACGGAGGTAAACCAGAATTTCTGGAAATCAAAAATATTTCCAATCAACGCATCACTCTTTTTGATTCTGAGGCTCCATCCAATACGTGGAAAGTGGAAGGCATCGGGTTTTCCTTTCCTATTGGCGTTTCGATGGATCCCGATGAAATCATGCTGATTGTGAATGTGAGTCCGGATCAGTTCCGTTCTGCCTTTGCCATTCCGGGAAATGTTAGGGTTTTCGGGCCCTTCGAGGGTAATCTGCAGGCCAATGGTGAACGCATACGATTGATGCGCCCAGATACTCCAAATGTTGCAACTGATGGGGAAATTGTTCCTATGATCGCTGTGGATGAGGTGCGTTACGATAACTCACTGCCATGGCCTGACTTGAGCTTGAGTTCTGGAGTTTCCATTGAGCGCCTAGATGCCCGGTCCTATGGGAATGATCCCATCAATTGGCGATCGAGCCAGGATCAACCTTCACCGGGGGGCGAAAATGATGGCAACAAAGCTCCTATTGCAATTGCTGGAATAGATCAGGCAATTACCGTGCTGAGCTTACCAGCAGTGTTCGAACTCAATGGGAAAGCCCAGGATGATGGATTGCCTGAATCTTCTGAAAACTTGAACGTTCACTGGAAACAGATTTCAGGACCGGGTGTTTTGTATTTTGAAGACTCAGGTCTTGCGCAAACTCGAGTGTCTGCTCCAGGGGTGGGGGACTGGGTTGTTGAATTATCTGTATCCGATGGGGTCTTGATTTCAACCTCACAGCTGAAGCTCACCGTTGAAAGGCAGGTAGGTAATCAGACTCTGATCGCATCAGGCTCTGTCTGGAAATACATGGATGATGATATGCCTCAGCCTGATCAATGGGTTCATTTGGATTTCAGCGATGCGGAGTGGAAATCGGGAAGTGCTCAGTTTGGGTATGGAGACGGGGATGAGAGAACCGTGATATCATTCGGAGGAAACGCGTCCTCCAAAGCGATCACTTATTATTTCCGTAAAGCCATCCAGATAGCTCGACCATCAAGTGTGCAGAGCATGAAACTTGGCCTGATTCGCGATGATGGTGCGATTGTTTATTTGAATGGGCAGGAAATCCTCCGCCATAATCTGTCTGCACGTGATGTGTCTCATCAGACATTTGCCCTGTCTGTAGTAGGCGGTGATGATGAAAATACTTTTTTTGAATCCTCTATAGATCCGAATCTGCTTGTTGAAGGGCAGAATGTGATTGCCGTGGAAATACATCAAGCCAACGCCACAAGCAGTGACATCAGCTTTGACATGCAGATCAACGCTGAATCGTCCCCTGAAAACCGGGCGCCTGAAGTGGAATTGGTTCCCGAAATGCAGGTCGAACCAAAAACATGGGTAGCCCTGGAAGGTGAATGGAGCGATGATGGCTTGCCATTGCAGCCTGGGCTTACTGAGGTTCAATGGGAACAAGTATCTGGTCCAGGTGGAGTTTCCTTCCAAAATGATTCCCTCATGCCCACGATGGTCCGCTTTCCTTTTACTGGCGATTACTTGCTTCAGGTTCACGTGACCGATGGTGATTTAACGACCACAAGACAACTGAACGTGGGGGTTCGAATGGAAGGAAGCTCAGTCAGCTATGAAGACTGGTTGGTCAGTTTCTTTACCTTGAGCGAACGGGCAGACTCTGAGGTCAGTGGAGAAAACGCAGACCCTGACTCAGATGGTCATGTTAACCGTGATGAATTTGAAGCAGGGACAGATCCTCGCGAGTTCAATAGTGTGACAAAAATTACCTCGGTTACTCTTGATAACGCAATGAATCTGCAACTGGAATTAAGCACAGTTCCGGGAAGAGCTTATATTTTACAATCCAAAGCGAATCTCACGGATCGTTCCTGGAAACTGCTGGAATCCAAGCTTGCTGATGAAGGGGAATTGACTTTCCAGATTCAAAGAGAGCGCGAATCGACCATGTTGTTTTTCCGGGTCATGGTTGTCAAACCATTGAATTAGCGGAATAAAATGTCGATCTGTTTGAAAATCCAGAAAGTGAAAAAATTATTTTTTGCTCTTGTTGAGTGCTCAAAACAGCTAAAGAATAATCAAACCCAAGACCAAGTGCGACGAGATAATGACATCTTGCCGTCAGTAAGCAAAGTCTATGAAGATATCTTTTTCTTTATCTGTTGACGCCTTGAGAAATCGCAAGGGTTTCACACTCATTGAGTTGTTGGTTGTCATTGCAATCATTGCAATTCTCGCAGGCATGTTGTTGCCGGCCCTCGGCAAGGCCAAGGCGAAAGCAAAAGCAATATCCTGCATCAACAATCTCAAGCAGACCGGACTAGCAATGATTTTTTACTCAGACGAAAATGAGGGTTCCATTCCTCGCGGCAATGGGCATCCATGGTTTCTAGTTTACATGGATTACATGCCAGAAGGCGGGACCGAGGAGAACTTCAGCGGCATTCGCATATACAAGTGCCCTAGCTACCCTAACCGAAATCCCAAGGAGAAGCAGATCATTACCTATTCGATCAATGCATGGAAGTTTAGAAACAAGGAGGATATGATTGGTACTGAGCAAATTGGTCCATCGAAAATTACAGCATTTCAGGAACCCTCCAACAGTATTCATATTGGAGATAACGCAGCAGGTTCATGGCGGCCAATTGTGACTGGTATTCAAGATGCCATTACTAACCTCAATGATGTCTGGAAACCCAGTCATCTACCCTATAACCAGCAAACCAGCCGACTCAGCAATGAGCGTCGTCTGGCTGCTCAACGACACAATCAGGGGGCCAATTACGTGTTTTTGGATGGTCATGCTGAGTTTCTTCCTGCAACAAAAGTGGTTACGAATCTCTTTAGAGAAGAGAAAAACCCCAATGCCGTTCAGCAGATCACACCGCGTTGAATTGAAAAAAAAAAAGAGGGCAATCACTTATTCATTTCATCCACTCAAGATACTTTGAATCCATGAAAAAAAGTCAGACGGGCATCCTCGCATTCACTCTCATTGAATTATTGGTGGTCATCGCCATCATCGCCATACTTGCTGGTATGCTTCTTCCGGCTTTGTCGCGGGCCAAAGAAAAGGCTAGAACGATCAAGTGTAACAACAACATGCGTCAGCATGGTCTGGGCTTTGCCATGTATATTGATGACAATAATGACTTCTATCCTGCCTACGAGCAGTGGGGAGTACTGGGGGGAAACACAGGTACGATGACCTTACACGGAGGGAATGTGCCAAGAGAGAGAAGACCGCTGAATGCCTACGTTCCCGCGGATGAGGCTTACCATTGTCCATCAGATAAAGGGGATTCACTTTGGATCAGTAACTTTCCAAAAGGCACCAAAACATGTTTCGACGCATGGGGTAATAGTTACTTAACGGTCTGGGCCGTTGAAACGCTGAGGATTCAGCATGTAACAGGTGATTCCAGAGCTGCGAAAGGCACTCCGCAGGCTACACCCATGAAAGGTTCTGCCTTGATCAAGGGCCCATCCAATAAACTGGTTACGGGAGATTGGCCCTGGTGGGCTGATCGAAATAAAAATGACAGGGAGAGCCAATGGCATAATTTCAAGGGAGAATATCGGTTCAATGTGCTATTCGGAGATTCCCACACTGAGTTTTTTCAATTTCCATTGGAAGCTTATGAATGGAATTACGGAAATGCTCCCAAGCCTGACCCATCTTTCAAATGGTGGTAAGTCTGTCTAACATTCAGGTGTAAGCACGTCAGATTTATTCGATTTTCGTCGCTGGTAAAATCTCAACTCGCGTTTTCAAGGCAGCGATCATTCCTTCACTGAACCCTTCCTCACCTTGGTTAATACGCTGCAGCATGTTCCTAAGTAATTTTCCGTATGGGGGAAGTGCGAGCCTCTCGGTTGAGCGCTGAGTCGGTTTATGGTAATTTTTCCATGCAATTTCCGACATGTTGCGGTAGCCCAGAGCTTGATCCTCATCCCCTATTGCAAGGAAATAAAGAAATTGTCGGATCAATCCGTTGATAATCACGCGCGCCTCGTTCATGTTGGCTTTGACAAGGTTTGACTCGAA
Source organism: Verrucomicrobiota bacterium (assembly GCA_040264395.1). GTDB lineage: Bacteria > Verrucomicrobiota > Verrucomicrobiia > Limisphaerales > AAA164-E04 > AAA164-E04. The sequence continues at coordinate 3,517 of JBDQII010000205.1, read as the reverse complement.
TCGATTGAGAGCAAATTCTTCTAGACTGATTCCTTTTGGCAAAGAGTCAGGAAAGCGCGATTTAAGTTCACCGAACCATTCGGATGATTCCGCGAGTCGATGGTGCAGGAAAAAATAGTAGGATGCATTTTGTAGAAACTCCTTATGAGCTCTGTCGATGGTGCTGTAGTAATTGGTATCTTCCTCCTCGCCTCGAACTTTCAGAAACATAGCATGTGTGTAAGGCGCTAGTTCAAGGTTTGGTGCGTAATCCAGCTTTTGGTCTACCTTGTTCTCAATCAGGCGACCGCGTTCGAAAGCCAAGCTCATGGACTGCCAAATGACTCGTCTCAGAAAGTTGAGCTTACCTTCGCTGGCAGTTTCAAGTCCGGCCCAAGCCCAGTAAATTGCGTGGGTTTCTGGTAAGCGCCAATCGTATTGCCCAAGGTTATCCTGAATTAACCGCATGCGCGTTATGTCCAATCCATAGTTCTTCAACAATGCATCACGCTTTGCGATTACCTGAGGATCGGTAGAAGCTTCAATAGCTTTCAAGTCAGGGTGATCTCCAAGAATACGTCGCATGTCGGTAGCCCAGCGACCTTTGTAATAAGCATGTTGAGCGTCAAACGTTCCTCCGATCTTATCCTGAAAGATCCAGGCAAGTTCACGATAAATTTCCGATGACTGCGGGTTGTAATTCAACGCCTCATCTCTCAATAGTTTGATTCCGCTCTGAATCCACCTCCACCGTTCATTTGGGGATTCGAACTGTTTGGAAATGTTATAAGTCATGTTCCAGGATTGGAAGGTCCAGACGGAAGAGAAGGTTGGTTGTAATTTGGTGATCCAATCTGCGAGTGACAGTGCCTCGAAGAATCTGCCTTCATCTTGTAATCGAGTGACGCGGAACCACAGAGCGTTTGCCATCAATCCTCGAAAACCGCCCAAAGCAACACTTGAAAAAGCGAGCAACGGAGGTGCATTTTTCAGTGGTTCCATGCGGGTTAATCCGAGCGTCTGACGGTCCCTGTTCAGCCTTTTCTGGGTGAAGTGGTTTGAGAAAATGGCAATGATGATCAGAGCCAAGATCAATAAACGATGAGTCAATTTATTGGATTGTAAATCCGAACTCATTTTGCCAGTTCCTTCCTTTCAAAAATGAAAATTCCCCATCCGGCCAGAAGGCCGCTGAGCAGGCCACACAGAAATCCGAGGTGTTTGATCATTGCTATGGTCGAGATGCTGCGGCCCGTGATCAGGCTCTCTATGGGAGAAATAGAACGTAGGATTTCAGTGAAATGGTAAAGTCCAGTAAATATTGGCACAAGGATCCAGTCAAGGTAACCCCAACTAGCATCTCCAGAGTCTTCCAATGTTGATACAGTGCCCTCGCTGACAATGGATTTAAAAAGTTGATCAGAGCTTGCGATTAAGATGAGGCTCAAGATAAGGAAAGTAGCAACTGGAAGAGAGGAAAACGTGGCAGCCCATAACCCCAAGGCAGCAAGCAAGGTCATCCATGCAAATAGAACAAGCAAGCATTTGAAATAATTCACAGTGAAATCCCCATCTTTTATCAGGATTTCCAGTCCGTCCTCCACTTTGAAAACAAGGCTTGATTCGGTATAGTTGTGGCACTCCACATGGAGATTGCCATTATCGTCAATCAAGCTAGCAGGAACGGACCACTCATGAGTAACCATCGGGCTTAAATTGAGTTCCTTTTCCCATTTTGAGGGCGAATTAGGATCGCCAACAATCCACAGTGTTGGTTGGTCTTTTGTGTCTTCAATCCAGGATGCATAAAATTTCACGCGCATCTGAATAAGCGCGTTGGGGGGGGCTTCAGCTTGACTTCCCACATTCAAGTTCCAAATTCTGCGATGCATGGGCTTCACGAGTTGATTCATCCACTGGACTTCCTCTCGAAGCATGCTGCGCACATAGGCTGGATCCATCGTAGCGATGTCGGGGTCCTGAATACGTCTGGCATAAAGTTGCTCAACCTCCAGTTCCACATCAGGAGCAGCCTCCTTGACACTTGCCCGGGAAGTAAGTGTGGAGGCATGAAGCCTTTTTTGTTCTTCTTGGGACAAATCCCGGGCATGGAATGTGAGTAAACCATATATGCATATGCCAGTGATCACCAAAAGGCTGGCATTCAGAAATGAAATTCCCAGCCATTTACCTACCCAAATTTCCCAGCGTGCCAAAGGCTTGCTAGCTAGTAAAACAATATGATTACGCTGGAAATCCTGAGACATGACGCCACATGCCAGCCAGATTGTGGAGGCTCCAATGAGGATACTGGCGGCCATCAACGAATAGGTCAACTGAACCTGAGCGAACATCTCCGCGCTGCCGTTATGGGTCACCAGATAAGGAATAGAAAAGACGGATGTTATTAGAATCAGTAATAACCATGGGATAAGCTTGAATCGAAAAGCTGCTTTGATTGTTAGGGCAGCAACTGCGCGTAATCGTTGGACGCAAAGAGCCGTAGCTGAAGGTTTAAAGGCGGTCATGCTTTTTAACTCAATTCACGGTCTTCAAACAAAAGAACAGCCATGCCAAGGCTGATGACAAGAGTTCCTACTGCGTATTGGCCGCATCTCAACACATAGTCCAGTGGTATGGATTTGTCATTGGCTAGAGCGTCACTCATCCAGAAAAGTTGCCAATTAGGAGTGATTGCATATAAACATTTTGCCCAGAAAACCCCTTCCTCAGCGCGTGTGCCAAGGAAGTAATCTGATACCAGGCCACTTAAGAAAACAACCAGGCAAAGAATCAGTGTCGGTATGAGCGAAGCACGCGTGCTGCAGGCAATGGCAAAACCCGCCAGAGCGCACAATGCAAATAGAAGCAATATGACAGCCTGTAACATGCGCCAGTCCACATCCTTGCCAAAGGATTGCTGGCTCCAATCACGGTCCACATAGTTCGCGGCGACGAAGGCTATGGTCATACAAAACAACATGCTGATGACAGTCGGGCCTACAAATGGTTTCATGGCAAAAAAGTTGAAGCAAAGGCCGATGATGCAGGCCAGAGCAATGCCTGCGCCGTAAATGACAATGGCTGGGTAGTCTGGTGCTCCATAGACATCAAATGCCATTCTTGAGGATAACAAGGCGGCAAGGCATCCAGTGAAGCATTGCAATACAAGTGAGGATGCTAGTGCCGCGAATTTAGCAAGTATGAAAGTTACTCGCCCCACAGGCTTCGAGAGCACTGTCAGAGCGGTGCCGGATTCGATTTCCTCCCCGATAGAGAGAGAAGCCCCTAATACAGCGGTGAAAATTCCAGATAGAAATATCGTAGCCAGTATGCCTCCCTGGACCATGGATGTATCCTCTCCCGCGCCTGCATAATAAAGGCTGGCAAGAAACAACATGAATACATTGGAGCTTACCATGATTACCAAATAAATGGGCTGGCGAATGAGTTCCATGAATCCATTCATGGCTATGTTTAAAAAAGCTCTAGTCATCTAGCTGTAAGCTCATTGTCGATGTTATGTAAAGCGGCACGG
>JBDQII010000204.1:0-8998 GCA_040264395.1 Verrucomicrobiota bacterium | reverse complement strand
TTCATCCATTGTGGTTTTGGAGTCCATCTATCGCTGCAGAGAAGAGGGTGATTCCATGCGCGAAGCCGCCATCCGAGGCACACGGGAAGTGCGAGGGGCCGTCATTGCTTCCACCCTAACAAGCGTGTGTGTCTTTTTTCCGATGGTGTTTGTAGAAGGCATGGCAGGGCAGGTTTTTGGCGATTTAGGTTTAACCGTTGTAACGTCTCTTATCGCTTCGCTTATCGTAGCTGTATGGTTCATCCCCATGCTGGCAAGTAGGTCCGGGATCAAACTCAAGGATGGCGTCCGAATGGTGTCGCATCCATTGGGTGAATTGGCTGGAAGAATTCGTATTGCCACATTTTTCCTGCGTGTTTTGCTTCCTTTAATAGGTTTGCTCGCCATGTTTCTTGTTATTGCGTGCTTCACCGCCATGGGGATGAATTACTGGAGTAGCGACCCAAACCCGGATAACGCGATAAAGTATGCTCCGCTTATGTGGAGCGTTGCAAAATTTTGGGCACAGATCGGTTTGATTCCTCTATTGATTGCCATTTCCAAAATACGCTCAACAACGGCCTTTCCTATAGGTGAAAAGCCAGCGGAACTTTGGGGTGCTGTGCATGCATTTCAACAGGCATTTAACAATCGTCGTTTTGCTTTCTATCTTTTGTTACCATATCAACTGCTCAGGCTGCCTTTGTCCATGGGGCTCGAGTTGATCGGACTCAATTTGGTTTGGGTGGTGCGACTTTTTGCAGGGATTTCTTATCTCGTGGCTAAAGGTATTCATTTCTTGAGAAGGCTGTTTGAGAGATCGAAGGAATCAGATGATTCCGATCTGGAGAAGGGGAGATATGTCAAATTGTTGCGATGGTCCTTGGCGCATCCTCCTTTCATCTTAATCTTGGCTGCAGGTTGCGTTCTCTTGACGTGGATGATTGGAAGGAGCCTTCAATCTGAGCTGCTTCCCGAAGTGCATCAAAGTGAATTTACCTTTGAAGTCGCTCTTCCTGTAGGAACCCCATTGGATGAAACGATGGCTGCACTTAACAAAGTGGAAGGTGAAATATTGGAAAGAAAAGCTGCACTTCAGATTGAGACTTTGTTGGTCATGTACGGCTTTGATACGACGAACATGAAAAGTTCGGATGAAGGGGAACATTCGGCTAAATTCAAGGTGCTGCTCAAACCCTCAGATAAACCCAAGGAAGCGGAACAGCACGTGATCGCCTCGGTGCGGTCATTGTTTGAAGAGGTGCCAGACGTCAACATGCGTGTTACTCGGCCGGTCCTTTTCAGTTCGAAGAAACCAGTGGTCATACAGATCAATGGTGAGGATTTGGATGAACTCAAGGAGTTCTCGGATGAAGCAACTTCCTTGTTATCCAAATCACCTGAACTTGCGGACGTCGAGCCTACCTTGCGCAGTGGTGCTCCCGAGGTGCAAATTTCATATGATCGCCACCAGATCATGCGTCATGGACTCAACATCAACTCCGTTGCGAATCAGGTTCGCGACATGGTGAAGGGGGCGGAAGCCACGCGTCTGAATCGTCGTGACCGACGGGTCCCAATCATGGTGAGACTTTCTGAATTCGATCGGGAGGAAGTCGCTGATATCGGAAAGTTAACCATCAATCCAGGTAGAGGTACCCCATTGCCACTGAATGCGATTGCCGACATGTCTGTTGGGGAAGGACCGAGTGAGATACGCCGTATCGACGGAAAGCGTGTGGCCTTGGTTCAAGCCAATATCGGAGGAGGATCTCTGGGCGCTTCTGTGGCTGCCGTGCAGTCTTTGTTAAATGAGACAATGATTTGGCCGGATTACATGGATTTTCTAATCACCGGTCAAAATCAGGAATGGGAACGCAGCCGTTCAAGTCTTTACCTTGCACTTGGCCTGAGCATCTTTCTCGTTTACGTGATCATGGCTTCTCAGTTTGAATCGCTAATTCAGCCTTTCATCATCATGTTCACCATTCCAATGGCATTTGTTGGCACGGTGATTGGTTTGAAATTATTAAACATGAACTTGTCGGTGGTTGTCTTCCTGGGATTGATCATGCTTGCCGGTATCGTCGTGAACAATGCCATCGTGCTGGTGGATTATACTAATACATTGCGTGGTCGTGGATTGGCTTTGGAGGAGTCCATCGTGAAGGCCTGTCATGTCCGGTTGCGACCTATCTTGATGACCACTGCGACTACCGTCTTGGGGCTCTTTCCGATGGCCTTGGGTTTGGGGGATGGTGCTGAAATTCGAACCCCGATGGCGATCACGGTGATTTGCGGATTGCTGACATCCACGTTTCTAACCTTGTTGATTATTCCAACGATTTATTTCATGATCGGACGCGTAGGAGAACGCTTTTTTCAATCTTCAGAGTCAGCTGAATCGATATGATGGACACGAACAACATGGTTGTAAGTATTGCCCGTTTTTCCATTAAACGGCGTATTACCATGTTTGTGGTGTTTTTGACCATTGTTGCAGTGGGGGTGATTTCCGCTGTGCGATTACCATTGGAAATGAATCCAAGAGGTCTCAAAGGCCATTACATGTCTGTCAATGTTCGATGGAATGTTGGAGTTCCTCCCGAGACGATGGATAAGATTGGTCTGCCTTTGGAAGAAGAGTTGAGCACCGTACGTGGTCTGAAGTCCATCGAGACGCACGGTTACAAGTGGGGTTCACGTGTCGAATTGCATTTCAAACATGGCACCGATATGGATGTGGCCTACCGTGAAGTGCGCGATCGAGCAGAACGCGCTCGGTTGAGGTTTCCTGAGGATGTTGACAGGACGTATATCTACAAGCATCAGCCAGGAGCTGAACCTGTGGTTGGCTTCCGAATCAGTTATGATCCCAACTCGGATTATTACTCTCTCATCGAAAAACATGTCATCGCCCCCATTCAACGCATCCTGGGAGTAGCCGATGTTGATTTCAGGATCCACCGTCGAATCATCAAGATTGAAGTTGATAAGGAACGCGCTGAAGCCCATGGGATCAATATTCAACAATTAGGCAGGTTGTTACGGTCTGACAATTTTACTTTGGCCAGCGGATCGGTCATTGATGGGGGGAAGAAATATCGACTTAAATCCAGTAGTGAATTCAATACGTTAGAAGAAATAAAAAACATTCCAGTTCAGGCGGATGTGTTTCTCAAGGATATTGCTCAGATCGTCTATGAACCTGAAGAAGCAGAGCGTTTATATCGATACAATTCCGCTCCCGCGAATGGCATCCAGGTTAAAAGGGAAGGGGAGGCTAATACGGTGGAAGTGAGTAAACGCGTCGTTGCCGCCATTGAGGAAATCAAAACCAATCCAAAGTTGAAGGGTTTTGATCTCAGTGTTTATGACAATCAGGGTGAGGAGATCGTACAGCGATTAAATCACCTCATCAGTAATGGGCAATTGGGAGCTGCGCTGGCTGCCATCGTGCTTTTCTTTTTTCTGCGGCAATTTCGCATGACCATGATCATTGCGCTGGCTATTCCACTTTGCCTTTTAATCGCTCTGGCTGTGATGTTTTTTGTGGGGCAGACCTTAAATAGTCTTACCATTATGGGACTGGTGATTTGTGTCGGACTTCTGGTTGATAATTCCGTTGTGATGGCAGAAAATATCCATCGTCATCATCAGGAAGGTGCGACCAGACTGGATGCATGCTTGCGGGGTGTCAGCGAAATTGGTTTCGCCATCACCATTGCTACTTTGACAACTCTGATTGTCTTTAGCTCCACCTTGTTAATCGATGGTGAAATGCGATTTTATGCCCAAAACATGTCGCTTCCTGTGATTGCATCGATTGCTGCCTCCCTTGGCACGGCACTTATGTTCATTCCATTGTGCGTTTATCTCACGCTTCCAAAAACAAATGAGAAGAGTAAAATTGGAAGAAAACATGAGCCAAGTTTCTTTGCACGTATTTTTAAAACTATTTACCTGGCTACATTTGAGAAATTTAATTTGGCATACAACGCTGCACTGAAATTCTTCCTTCAACGGCGATTAGACTTGTCTGTTATTCTCATCACTTTATTGGCTTTAACATGGTGGTTGGGAGGAACGCTGAACATGACCGACAAAAAGGCGGATCTCATCCGGTATTTTCGGATTCATGTGAAGTTCCCAGAAAAGTACACCATGGAGCAAAGGCTTGCTTATTTTAAGAAAGTGGAAGATCTCGCTGAAAAAAACAAGGAGGTCTACGGGTTGAAGGCGCACGAGGTGCACTATGGAAAATGGTATGGTCTATTCGCTGGCTTTTTTGCTCCTGATCGTGTGTGTGATTTAACCCGTGAGGAAGCGATTGATCAACTATTTGAAGATTTTCCAGAAGAACCCGGTGTTCGAGTCCAATACAAAGGTAAAGAGGGATCAGAAAAGAAGGACGATCATAACAATATGCATTATGTTCGACTTGTAGGAGATGATCCGGAGTTGCTCAAGCAAGTGGCTGAAAACCTCAAGCCGACTTTTGAAATGATTCCAGGTGTTGTTTCATTTCTAAGCAAAGACACAGAAGAAGACGGCCCCAGTGAATTGGCTTTGTATGTGGATCGTGACAAAGCAAGTTCCATTGGGATCAACCCTCGTACACTTGCTGGAACGATTGGTATGGCCGTGAGAGGCGAAAATCTTCCTCGTTTTAATTACAAAGGTCGACAAATTCCTATAAGTCTTTTGTTCAATGAGGAAGATCGCTCTGAGTTGGCAGACTTGGGGAATTTTCAAATTCCAACAGAAGATGGCCGCGTTAGTACGGTGGGAGCGGTGACGCGCACTGCCTTTTTAAATAATGAAGACAATGCCATCACCCGGCGTGATAAAAAAGTCAGTGAATATTTCGGAATGAAGCTCAAGCCTGGTCCAGATGGGTGGAAGATCAAGCGAGCTATTGAGGAAGCAAAAAAAAATATTAACCTTCCCGAGGGGGTTTCTTTTGATCGTCCACAAAAAACAATTGATGATGAAGATCGTCAACAAGGATCCATCATGCTGATTCTTTCCATTGTTTTTGTATACATGATCATGGCTTTTTTCTTTGAGAGCATGTTGATACCACTTTCGATTATTCTCACCATTCCGCTGGCAAGCATGGGAGCTGTTTTGGCTTTGAAAATGTCCAACACTTTCATTGATCAGATGGTTTACACAGGAGCAATGTTTTTAGTTGGCATCGTGGTCAACAATGGAATCGTGCTTGTTGATTACGCCAATCGCTTGCGGCGTTCGGGAGTGGAACGCTCAGAGGCGCTGCTCCGGGCAGCCAAGCACCGTTTTCGTCCTATTATCATGACTGCCATGTCTACAATATGTGGCATGGTCCCGCTGACTTTTGGTAATTCAGTTGAAATGGGTGTGAACTTCAAAAGCTTCGGTCTGGTGCTCATAGGGGGGATGACGACAGCTACTTTGTTCACATTACTCGCCGTGCCCGTGTTTTACACCCTGATTGAGGATGCGCGCGAAAAAGTGAATTTTATTGTATACGGCATTTTTAACCGTTGATGAACTTTAAAAACTAGCTCCCATGCTGAAACTCATAATCAACGTGTTATGAAAAAAGAATAATAAATCAGCAAAAATCGAATGTAGTAATTAACTTAAATTACCTTTTTTCGGTAAAAAATTCTAATGGATGAGTTTCGCTTACATTCCTCAATCTGCATACACATCGAACATTCTGTTCAAGTATTTGTAGTCAAAACGCTTGCATTCAACTAAGTCTGCTAATGGTGCTAGCCTTTTCAACCATTGCCATGCCATGATTGCTTTCCACTCTTTATCCCCGATATTTCGGTTAGTAGCCAAGTTGAAGTGGTCGATTGCCTGAATGGCCCAACTTTCCGCTGGGAGATTATCGCGCCACAAACGAATGCTTTCCTCAAGGCTAGATCCAAATCGCCACTTTATATCTGTGAGCAGAAACGCCAAGTCATAACCTGGTAACTCCTTTTTGCTCCATCCTCCCCAATCTATAACGCCTTGGATAGACAATGAATCCTTTGCAAGGATACAATTAGCCAGCTTGAAATCCCCGTGTCCCAAAATCCAATCGTCATCGGATATGGTTTCTATGAACCCTTGACATCTTTTAACTGCATTATTTACACAATTGCGTTGTGACTCAGAGGAGGCAAGCGAAAGAACCTTTTGCTCAATATTCGCTAGTTGACTTGAGGCATTTGTTAAATCTTTTTCAGTATCAAAAGTGACTAGTAATTCGACAGCAGAATTTAAAACCTTACTTAATCGCCAATCTTCGATTCGAAATCCCTCACCACTTGAGCCGGGTAAGAACGAGTAAACAAAGTATTCTTGAGCATCGAAATTTCCCTTACTTATAACCCTTGGCAATAGATTACTCAGCTGCTTTGGAGATTGCTGGAAAAAGGTAACTTCATGTTCAAGTTCAATAATAGCTCGGTTGTGTAATGGGAGTTTGATGACATTTCCACTTCCATTCTTCTGAAGAAGAATGGTCACAATACCCATTTCACCATTAATACGATACTCGGCGCACTCTTGTGGTATATCTTCCCATCCTGAAATATCCGATTCATTAAGGTGCCCAAGGAGTCGATCCAAGAAGTTTGGCTTTGCATTTTCACTCGAAGCAATGATTGTAAAAGCATCTGGAAACATTGCTGTCAACCGCCCCTTGACATACTGAAGTGTTTTCTTTGCTGGACTGCGTACTGAGCGTCGAACATGTTTTGCAATTTTTTTTGGCTGTGTCAATGGTACCATCCACACTGGGTGATGATAGCCTGGAAGAGGTACGACAAAACTGCTGGAATCAAAACCCTCGTTACTCAATAACCGCTCGTATTGCTTTTCGCTATATAACCAATTACGGTATTCCCCGCTTCCTGTGACTTTTGAATACATATTAGCCAAAAATCTAGGTAACCATGGAACAAACCTTAAGCCCGTATGGCCGTCTGGATTTCGAAACCAAGTTTTCCAAGCATACCTGTTCTCAATACCCAACAAGAGCGCTCCACTTGGGTTCAACACTCGCCTGATTTCCTTTAAAAATCCCCTTTGTAATTCCCCTGGGTCTCCAGAAAGGCCTGAAGGTATCCACTCGAGTACGCCATTTACGATGACTATATCAAAGGTATCATCTGAAAATGGAAGATGTTTACCATCTCCAGCACAAACGGTCCTTAGGTTTTTCAAACCATTCTGGACTGAACGGGTAAACAACAGGCGCATTCGCTCCAGTGTGCTATCCAATGCCACAACCTGACATTTACTGTGAGCAAGACCATAAGCCAGCGTTCCCCATCCACAGCCAAGATCAAGAATTCGTGAATTTGCTGATATGGGTAATAAATATTTCCAACCGGCTCTGCCAGAGCCCATGATGTATTCGCCTAGTTTGGGGGGAAGTTGCTTATTTTTTAAGTAACTTCGAACGGTTCCTTCTAAATCTTTTTTTGCATCCGCCAAAAATTGCTCAATTTCATTCTTTGGAAATTCACAGTAATAAGATGATCTGTCTTTACGTAAGTCAGGTATTCCTTCTTTAATTTGATATTCTATTCCACACAGGTTGCATTTTGGCGTTTCAATTTTTACAGATATATTTCCAAGACATTCGGGGCATCGCAGATCCTCATAAAACGAATTTAATTCCTTATTTTGCATATTGTTCAGTTGCCTCATTTATAACGTCTTTGATACGGTTTCCACAAATATCCGCCGTGTATTCAAGTGCTACACAATTTCTTGCTTCCTCAGAAATTTTGCGTGCCAGAGTTTTGTTCTCTATTAACTCAATAAGCACTTCAGCCAACTTTTCTGTATCATTGTATTCGACAAGAAAACCGTTCACGCCATCTTTAATGGTTTCCAGGATTCCCCCCACTGCACTTGCAACAACAGGTCGACTCGTCGCAAAAGCCTCTATAACTGTTCTACCAAAAGATTCAGATTTAGAGGGGACACATATAATGTCGCTCGCAGCGTAAAAGTTACGCATGTCTAGGATATTGCCAAGAAATTTGCAGTTCGCAGCTACACCGGTAGATTTTGCTTGCTGGATGACTGACTCTGCATAGGGGCTAGAATGAGTCCCTGAGATTGCGATGACAGCACTCGGGTGGCGATCAAGGACTTTTTTTGCCGATCTGAAAAGGAAGTCGTGCCCCTTCAATGGACGAAGAGTTCCGGGGATTCCGATGACCGGAACATGAGCTGGCAGCGCTAGTTGTCGTCGTGCCTTATTCTTATCCTCTATAACAAAATAAGAGTCGTCCACAGCATTAGGGATGATACATGTGTTATCTGGAAGATGATTGCCTAACAAATTTGTTGCCACAACATGGGATATGCATATGAGCTGATCGGAAAAGTAACCCAAAAGATGTTTCATTAAACGTTTTCCCAAAAACCGCGGTAAATGCATTTCGCCTCCAACATCCGAGCTGAGTTCTCTCAAATGCCAAACCACTGGTAAGTTACAATTTTTTGCTGCGACAGCTGCGGATAAACTGGCCAGACTGTTGATGTAAACTAACTTTGTTTGTCTTTTGTTGAATGTTTTTATGAAAAATTTACAGTTCAATAACTCGCGGATCCAGTTTTTTGAAGAATGAAAAAAAGTGCCGTCTCGTAGCCAATTCCTATGTGCTATTACTTCAGTTGTGCAGCCCTCATTGCGATAGATTTCTTCAAAGGGTCCATGAAAGCCAAAGATAATGTGAACTCTCCAATTCGAGGCCAACAAAGTTTTTGCAATCAGTAAGCCACTGATTGTTGAACCTCCATAATTAGAACTGTACTGAACCAGCACGATTTCTTTTGTTGTGTTTTGGTTCACTGGAAAAATAATTGACGTATCGCTAACACAGTGGTTAGTAGTGATTCTTGATAAAAAGCATTTTTATCTAACTTATCAATAACAACTTTGAAGTGCAACGGATAATTGGACCAGTAAGTATTCAATTTAGTTGATTATTTCTTTCGAACTGGACAGGTGATTGAT
>JBDQII010000203.1:0-9005 GCA_040264395.1 Verrucomicrobiota bacterium | reverse complement strand
GCACCTCCTGCGTCGTAGGCTGCGGGAGGATCAAGCAGACCGGCCAAACGATTGAGGGCCATGTTGCAAATACAGATATCAAAGCCCATGGCGTCAATGGAGAGATTGACGATTCCTCCCAGATTCATGAAGAGCATCCCCTTTGGAAAAAGGTGTTTTTCTCCAAAAGGGACCAGTGGTGCACCTTCACCACCAAGGGCTACATCCTTTTGCCTGAACTGGGTCACCAAGGGCATGTTCAAATAGGTCGCCAGGGTTTCGCCATCCCCTATCTGAACTGAAAATTTTCGAGCTGGTTGGTGAAAAACAGTATGACCATGACTTGAAACAAACTGGGGTTTAATATTTTCGGAATGTATGAAGTCTCTCAGTGTTTCGCCAAGAAAGTGTCCAAAACGGACGTGCGTCCTTGCAAATGTTTCGGCGCTTTGCTCCCCCAGAGAATCTAATCGCCCGTGCCATGTTTCCGGCATGGGAATCGTTTCTGCCTTGAGGATCTCAAAAGACCAATGCGCGTCATTGCAGGTCAGTTTTAATCCTGGATCGATTCTTTCCGCAAAACGGCAGTAAGCCAGGTCAATACCGTCCATGGAGGTTCCGGACATCAGCCCAATACCCTCGTAGATACTGGAATTTTCACGGTTCATTCCTCTATTACTCATTACTTAAATCCAGAAGATGTGGCATGTGTCATGACCTTGGAGAAACACCTGTGGCTGTCAGAACAGGGCATTTCAGACATCTGTGAACAGGTCCCTTTACTGCTCTCGAAACAAGAAGATAATGTAAATGATGCGAAGGCAAAAGCTAACATTTTGGCCAAGTGCAATGGTCATGATGGAAACGTATTTCAACAGCTAAAAACATCTGTCAGAATTCATAACACTCAAACTTTTAAAATATCGCCGATGATTGTCCTGTTTTGAGTCCAGCTTTGTAAGACATTACGCCTGACGTAAAGTTGGACCATTATAAATCAGGACAGAAAAGTGATTCATCTGACCATTGATCAAAGTCAAAGAAACAACAAACTGCGACAATATATTCGTTAGTTAAATTTGGTATTTCCTAGTGTCATGTCAAAAGATAAATTACAAGAGACCAACCTGTTTAGCCTGCATTATGTCATGAAGAATAAATTTCCTTTAAATCGTTATTTTATTTTGGTGCAGAAGAATTCAAAACAATTATAAAACGTAATGAGACGAGCGTGAGCATTACAGAAGATACAAAAAATGATTATGAATAGGCGTTTTGTCTTCATTCAGCAAGGTAGGGCATATAAATGAAATGGATTTAGATGACAGGAACGGTCACATCCTCTCCAGAAACAGATGAATCCACTTCCCGAATGACCGGTCCGGGTAAGCATCCGTTTTCAATGCTCCTGGGCAGGATGTTCATTCGGGCCATTGGAACGCTTCATGAACTTGTTGCATTCTCACTGATCACACTCAGTGTCACGCTGCTGAAGTTCAACCGCTCGAAAGCGGTGGTGCATCCGATCATACGCTCCCAGATCTATCTTGCAGGCATACGGCTTGTCCCGTTGGTAGGGATGGTGGCCATCATGACTGGTTTCATTGTTGTGGGCCAAATGATTTCCTTGTTCAGCATGATTGGCGCGAGTCGCTACACCGGTTTGGTGATGGTTGTCGCCGTTTTTCGTGAATTAGGACCGTTGATGACTGCGATGATGGTATTGGCGCGCGTCGGAACTTCGACCGTGATAGAGCTTGGTACGAAACGAGCGATGGGGGAAGTCGAAGCCTTGGAGGCTTTGGGGATTGATTCCATTCATTACCTCGTTGTGCCTCGTGTGCTGGGCCTGGCCTTGTCTATTATGGCCTTAACCATTTACTTCATTGTGATTTCCATGGTCAGTGCCTACATGTTTGTTTTCATGCAGGACATCCCCATGAAGCCCGAGGCTTTTGTAAATCAAATTCTAGAAGCGCTTCATATCTCGGACTTCCTGATGTTGGTTCTCAAATCTTTTTTCTTTGGAACCATCATTGCCGTTGTTACTTGCTATGAAGGGTTGGCACGTCCCATCCGGCTTGGCGATATTTCATCGGCAGCCATGCGTGCTGTCATGAAGGCGATTCTTTTCTGTGTCTTATTGGATGCCGTGTTCATTTTGTATTGGATGGTCTAATGGAACCTTATCACCAAGATCCCAGCTCGCCTGAAGTCCTGATTGAAATGAAGGACGTGACGGTAGGTAATGCATCATTACCTGAGAATCTGTGCGTGGAAGCATGGAATTGGAAAATAAAGAGTGGGGATTTTTGGGTCTTGGGTGGCATGTCCGGAGCTGGTAAGACTGAACTGATTTCTGTTGCCGCCGGAATTCACAAACCTCGAAAAGGCTCTTTGACATTCTTCGGAAAAGAGGTGCAGCACATTGAGCCTGAAGCATACTTACGAGAAAAATTGAATGTGGGAATGGTGTTTGAAGACGGGGGCAGGGTATTTCACGATCTTTCGGTCTTTGACAACTTGATGCTGCCCCTGAACTATCATGAATTTGCCACTGCGGACCAGAACCAAAAATGGGTATTACAAATACTTCAGATGACAGGTATGTCCTCGATGAAGGACCAGTCAGCCGGAAGATTAAGTCGCAACTGGCGCCAGCGACTTGGGCTTGCGAGGGCCATGACTCTTCGTCCTGAAGTTCTCTTTCTGGATCACCCTCTCGGCGCGGTTGACGCGTATCATGGGCAATGGTGGTTGGTATTTTTAGACGAATTACTCAAAGGAACAGGTGGCTGGAAGCCTCGATCGGTGGTGGTCACAGCAAGTGATCTAACCCCTTGGATCGATCGGGTAAATCGTATAGGTTTGATCCATGGCGGTCGTTGGGAAGAGCTGGATCCGTCGAATCGTGATGTACTGACACAACACGATCTTGTGCGTGCTCTTTTAGCCGGAACCAGTCAATTTTAGCAAAAATGCCACTACAGGACCTCACACCTCAGCTTCGTACCCGGCTCAATCGTGCCGAGCAGTTTGTAGGCTGGTTCGTGGGATTGGCACTCGCTGGTCTGCTGGCTGTATTCGCGTATTACATTTTTTACACTGCCAAACAGAAAGGTTGGTTCCTTACTCAAGGACGGTATTTCACGTTTGTCCAAACCGCATCGGGTATGTCGGTCGGGGATAAAGTGAAACTCATGGGCTTTGATGTGGGAGAGATCATTAATATTGAAGCGATGCCAGCCAGTGATTTCTTGAACAATGTTTATGTTGAGTTCGAAGTGCGCAGTCCTTATCACGGATACCTTTGGGCGGATTCCAAAGTCAATGTGGTGTCGGGTGATTTTCTGGGAAACCGTTTTTTGGAAGTAACCAAAGGAATCAGTGGTAAACCACTCTACAAAGAAGAGGGCGGTGAACTCGTGGCGTGGTGGGATGGGAGTGAATATCTCCCTCTGGAAAAGGATACGAAGCCAGTATGGATCCTTGCTGAGGAATCCAGTGGCTTAAATGCACAGATCGAAGGTCTGCTGGTATCCGTTCAGGCTCATTTGCCCAATGTCTTTGCATTAACAAATCAACTTTCTGCTGTGCTTAGTAATGCCAATACCACGACGAGGAATCTAAATGTTTTGCTCGCCGATAGTCATCAGTCCGCTCAAAATATTCTAGAGATTACCGAGAATTTAAAAAATCCGGATGGTTCGCTCGGTCAATGGCTCTTGCCTCCCAGGCTGAACGAGGATCTGCACCACACATTATTGTCTGTTACCAACACGCTGGATTCTGCAGAAATAAACATGAGCCTGGTTGTTTCGAATCTCAGTATGACGTTGAATGAGCTGGCAACATTGACGGCCAATTTCAACTCACAGGTTCAGGCAAACACTAATATTCTAAGCGAAATATCATCACTGGTTGTTTCTGCCAATGAATTCATGCAAAGCTTGAGTGGACATTGGCTTCTTCGATCAGCTTTCAAGGAAGACAAAAAGAAAAAGCATTAGTTTGCATGAAATCGTATAACGTTCTTTTCATCGAGGAGTTATCACCCGTCAAATAAACCTGTAATCCTTTTCCATGATTCTCAAATTAATATCATTTTTAAGTCATTATGAGTATCGGCCCCAACGAGACATTTCCATTTGATCCAGAATCAAACACCCATCCCGGGGATATCGTTCTTACAATGCTGAACAGTATCTTGGAAGATCCCAGAGAAGTCACAGATGATGAAGCAACGGAAGCTTTCAGATTGCTGGAACAAGCTCTTGAGACGGAGGACATGGAAGAATCTGTTGAATTCATGCTAAAGGCGCTTGACCATGACCCGTCGAATGTCGATGTGCATTTGGAGTTCTTGGATATCGCCTGTATTGATGATTCATATCAAATCCCGATCCTTGAATTGCTCGAGAAGATTGCTCGTCAAAAAATCGGTGAAACACTTTTTCAAGAGAACGAAGGGCATTTCTGGGGATTAGTGGAAACCAGACCCTACATGCGCGTGCTCGAATGCCTTGCAACCGAGTGCCACTATCAGGGGGATTTGAAGAAAGCACTGCTATGTTGGGAGCGAATGTTAAAATTAAATGCCAATGATAATCAGGGAGTGCGTAGCTCCTTGCTCCTTTCTTGCCTTGCCTTGGGCAAACTCAAGAAAGCAGATAAAATTTTTGCACAATATGATGAGGTAGGCTCAAGCTGCAGTTTTTCTTGGGCGATGGTTTTGAAGCGTTTTCTAGAGCAAAACGATGAATTGGCGGTTCTGGCTTTAAAGACTGCTCGAAGACAAAACAAGTATATGGAAAGCTTCATTAAAGGTACGCGCAAACCACCCATGGAGTTGCCAAATCATTATGCCATTGGCTCCAGAGAAGAAGCGGTATCCTGCGTGGATGCCATGACAATCGCATGGAACCAATATCCCGAAGCGATCCATTGGCTCAAACTTCAGAAAAAGAAATAACCCGGCTGCAGAAGGGGGGAGTGGTTAAGCGACGTTCTGCCGCAGGTAATGTCCTATGGATTCTTTCGCAGATGACGACAAAGCATCCATACCTCGCCGTGGAGATTCAGTTCGAGCGCAGATTCTCCAGTGTCCTTGAGTGACCAGAGAGCCTGCTAAGTGGGGAAACTTAATTGCCATCGTGTTTCATGTGGGCCAGTGCAGACTTCTGAGTACGCGCATTTTCGTGAGCAGTTTCATGCAGTGGCTTGCGAGCATGGTCAGCTGGGATCCGAGTGTGATCAATTGAAAAAAGAAAAAAGACCCGGCCACGTAAGCATGGCCGGGTATCATGAAAGCTGGATTCTAACGTGGAGCGAAGATTTTAATTCTGCATCGCATCCAGCATTTTCAATACCGCTGCCCTGCGCTCATCAAAGAACGCTCGCAAGTTCATTTCAATGGGTGCGTCAGCTGTGCCTGAAATAAACGCGTCAGTGGAAAATAATTTCCGCGTGTCTCGCTTCACATCGGCCATGATCAAATCACGGGATTGCTGAACGATGGGGCCTGTATTATTCCAATCCAGCGATTTTTCAGCAATCTCCCGGACATAACCCAGATACTTTTTACGATAGTTTTCGACCTCAAGGATACGTGCGATGATGGGTTTGCTTTTATCGGACAGCCCTGCCAACGGCTCGAGATCAATTCCGTTACCACCCTGATAACCTCCGCCGTTACCATCTGGACCACCGGGACCACCGGGACCTCCTGGTCCTCTGCGTTTGCCTCTCATCCCGCCTCTGAAACTGAAGAATTCGTTCATATCATAGGGAACAAAATGGAATTTTCCATTGGGGTGAAGATAGAGGGTATAATCTGCGCCTCGCGTCCAAAAGCCATCGCCACTTACCAGAACATTGTCCAGAGCCAGGAATTTCAGATAACTATCGACATCCAGCCTGGATTCTAAAGCCGCTTCCAACTGATCCAAAGGGGTTTGATCCAGCGTTCTGGCAAGATTAATCAATGCATCCCAGGCCTCGGGTTTGTCCTTCGACTTAATCTGGAAGGATCTCTTGTATACGGCAGGATCGTCGCCATCATAGCGAAACGCGCCAATTCCGTCCCCCCCACCTCCTTGAGGAACCTTCCAGCGAGTTCCTTTTTTAGTGTCAAAATTGTCCTTGAGAAAATCCTTATTGAACTGCTGTTGATTAGCGTAAACTCCCCAGTTTTCACCGTTGATGACCACGCGGACAAAATTTGCCTTTGGAGCGGCAATGTAATCTCTCGCAATGCGCAACGACAAAACCGTGTGCATGAATGTTGGATCCGCATTGGCATTGAGGAAATTCAATGTTCGGTATCCCCGGATATTTTGCTTTGCATGCACAAAATCAAAACTGAGATTGAGTGATCGTTTATATCCATTTCCCACACCGAATGAAGAATTGCCTCGAAAATGGATTCCGACGTCGTTGTATACTTCTCCATCCACGGTGACCGTGGCGGGTACATCCACATCGGTGTTGTTGAGTGTTGCCATCTCTTCCTCCCAATTTGAATAATCAAAGTCGATGAAAAAAGTTCTCAACACCGAAAGATCATACAGCGGAATATTCGGAAAAAGCTCGACATCGGCTTGAGTGAGCGCGACACCCTGTTTTGCTGCAGGGCGATTCCCAGAAGGACCACCCGGGCCTCTTCTGCCACCAGGACCGCCCCCAAATCCACGATCTCCCCTGCTACCTCGACCGCCAGGGCCACCTCGCTGTCGAACTTCAGCACGCAATGCATCTCGTTCGGTATCACTTAAAATACCGTCTTTATTGACATCAAAGCGTTCACGCAAAGCTTCGAAATCTGGGGGGGGACCTCCAGGTTGAGGTCGTCCATTTCCGGGACCGCCACGGCCGGGGGCGCCCGGATCGCGCCGTCCTGCTCCGGGGGGACGAAATCCACCTCGGCCTTGCTGCGGATTGGATTTTATGAATTCAACCGCCTTGGCACGTTCTTCCGCATTGAGACGTCCATTCCCATCCTGATCAAATTGTTTCACGATGGGGCGATCTTGATTTCGTCCACCACCCCCTCGACCCGGAGGGCCTCCCTGGGGACGGTTCTGGGCGGATGCGGTGAAGACACAAATCAACATGAATGCTGTCATTCCCATCGATAAATGTGATTTCCCACGATTAAATCTTAATCCCAAAAGGGATCCCCATGCTCCCTGAGGCTGTCTTTCTGTATTCAAAAAATTCATATCCATTTTTAGTTTATTTAACAAAGTTCAACGATCCACGAGCACAAGAACACGCACCCACGTAAACATTGACGGTTCAGGAAAGGCAAAAGTTACAATTCGTGACTGGATTTTGCCAATAAATGGGATCCAGCTTTCAAATGAGCATGAGTCGCCGTCCTGTCCATGGCAAAGAGAGCGTCACTCCTGTGTCCCTATTCACCTCAAAGGGCTGTTCGCATCACAATCCCATCGTTAAAATGAGGGGGTAGTAAAGTTCGCTCCTTCAGTTGGAGAGTGACTTTTACTTATTTGAAACGTTCGGACGAGAAGACATTGCCTGTCGGTTTTGCGGGGAGAGTAGACACCCATTGATTCAGTGTTGTGGTGAGGTGCTTGACGGTTGGCCGCCTCGATTTCGACAGATCCTTTTTCTCGAAGGGGTCTGATAAAATATCGTAAAGCTCGACATGGCTTTGATCGCGATTGGTGACCATCTTCCATTGATTTTCTACCACGGCATAAGAGATCCAGTGGTGAGGGCGTGATGCCGGGGCTGGCCAGGGTGAATTGAATTTCCAGAACAAGGTTTTCTCGCGCATTGTCATTCCATTGCCCATGAGTGCGTTGATCTGACTGATCCCATCCGGTTGGTAATCTTTGGGTAACTTAACTCCTGCGACGTCACAGAATGTTGGCAGTAAATCTACAGCCGATAGGATTGATTTCTTATCCACGCGACCGGAAGGAATCTTACCAGGCCATCTTGCGATGAAAGGGACGCCGATACCACCTTCAAACAAGGAAGATTTATAGCCTTTGCGGCCACCAGTGATCCCTTTTGCTGCGGCCACATTGTATCCAGCACCGGTTGCGGTGTCATGCATCAGTCCGAGTTCGGCTGGACGCGATGAGCGTGCTGGACCGTTATCTGAACTGAAAATGACCAATGTGTTCTCCGTCAATTCAAGTCGATCAAGTTCGTCCAATACTTCGCCCACACGATCGTCAGCATGAGAGAGGACGGAAGCATAGATGTTGTCCGCTTCATTTTCGAGGTGTCGAAAACGCCATCGGTATTTTGGAACGGTGTGGAATGGAGTGTGAGGTTCGTGCAACCACATGTTGATGAAAAAGGGTTTTCCTTGTGCCTTGCTTTTCTGAATGAATTTGACCACATGTTCAGAATCCTCGTGAACAGGCATTTGTTCGCCGGCACAATTAAAAGCACCATAAGTGTCAAAGCCGTATTCACCCGGAACGGGTGAATCTGGAATCATATTATTTGCAAGATGCCATTTTCCAAAATGGGCGGTTGCATATCCGCCTTGTTTCAGAAAACGAGGTAATAGGGGAGCCTGCGTGTCCAGCCAGTCGGGCATGTTTCTTTTTGCATTGCTCGGTACCCAGGCAAAATGCCCATCGATATTGTAGCGAGCCGGGAAATGTCCCGTCATCACAGCGGTTCTACTTGGTGAACAGACGCCGCTCGCGACAGTGAAACGATGAAAATCGGTGCCTTCTTTTGTCAGGCGATCGATGTGAGGCGTTTTGACGTAAGGATGCCCGTGGCAACTCAAATCTCCCCAGCCCCAATCGTCCGCAAAAATAAACAGAATGTTGGGCTTTTTATCGGCCGCTGCCAAAAGGTTCGAACATAAAACCAGTATGAAGCAGATGTATCTTTTCATTTTGCTGATTGTAAGCTGGCTGGCAATTCAACGCCGGCGGGTATGAAGGTGACGTTTCGGTCGTTGGAGAGTGATTTCCCTTGGGTAGAGCGACCATGCTGCACTTGAAGTTCCAGCATTCGAAGGAGTGATCGCG
>JBDQII010000202.1:0-9018 GCA_040264395.1 Verrucomicrobiota bacterium | reverse complement strand
CCCCACCCCATGAAACGTCATCGCATCAAAGAAAGATTCCGAACGGGCATCAAGGTATTGGATACATTCGTTCCATGTGGTGTTGGCCAGAGATTGGGTATCTTTGCTGGCAGTGGTGTGGGTAAGTCCACGCTTTTGGGAATGATTGCAGGTCATGCCGAAGCCGACGTCAATGTCATTGCGTTGATAGGAGAGCGAGGTCGGGAGTTACGGGAGTTTGTCGAACGCGATCTTTCCCCTGAAGCAAGAAAGAAATCAGTCGTCATTGTAGCTACCTCTGATGAAACGCCTATCATGCGTTTGAAAGGAGCCTATACAGCAATGGCAATATCTGAGTATTTCCGTGACCAGGGCTCGAAGGTACTCTTGATGATGGATTCGGTGACACGCTTTGCCATGGCACAGCGCGAGGTCGGACTTTCTGCGGGTGAATTGCCGGCAACCAAAGGCTACCCACCTTCCGTATTCGCCGCTCTACCCCAACTCCTTGAACGAGCAGGTGCAGGCGAAAATGGGTCCATCACCGGTTTGTTCACTGTGTTGGTGGAAGGCGATGACATGAACGATCCTGTCGCTGATCATGTGAGGTCCATTTTGGATGGGCATGTTGTTTTGAACAGAGACCTGGCTTTCAGAAACCACTATCCAGCGATCGATGTCCTGCAAAGTGTCAGCCGGCTTTTTGGTGATTTGAGTGAGGGAAAATCACAGGAATGGATTCATCGTGCCCGAGAGGCAATGGCGGAATACCACGAACATCGCGATATCCTCTCCTTGGGTGCTTACAAGAAGGGATCCAACGAAGAACTGGATCGAGCGATCAGGTTGCGGCCAAGCCTGAATGCATTCCTAAAACAAACTGTTAAGGAAGGTTATTCCATTGAAGAAAGTCATGCAATGCTTCAACAGATTTTTGCCGGAGAACAGTATCCTGTGAACCATTAATAACGATTACTGAAATCGACTATGAAACGATTTGAATTCAAACTTGACGGGGTTCTGCAATTAAGAAACCAACACGAACGAACAGTCATTGATCAACACTCAGTTGCCTTGAACAAGGTCAATCAATTGGCTGAAAAAATGAAAGCGCTTCAGGACGGACTCATACTGCAGCAACAACGCTATCAACAGTCATTGTCACAGCCTCAATCAGTTTCGATGATGCAAAACCTGAGAAAGGGTTGTGAGTATTACGAACAGCGAATCACCGAAACAGGTCAGGCTCTTAACAGCGCAGAGCATGATCTCGAGCAATCCAAGAACGCACTGACCGCTGCTCGACGAGAATGCGAAGTAATGGAAAAATATCGTGACAGGCTTGCTGGAGCGCATGCAAAAATTGTTGATAAGGCAGACCAAACTTTTATGGATGAATTATCGCTGCGTGGAGCCCATCAGTTTTCTTGAGGTGCGTCATGAAAAAGTTACTGAGTTCTAAAGCAACAATGGTGATTCTTGGAGGCTTGCTCTACATAGGCGTCACCATGTTGTGTCTTTATAACTCAAGAGGAAAATTTAAACCTGCTCAGAAAGTCGAAACAACCGGTAAGGAGATAACCCCCGTCCTCGAAGGAGCGTCATGGGATTACAAAAATCCTGAGTTGGATGCGTTGATTCGAGAACTCAAGGATCGAAAGGATAAGATCAAGGAAAAAGAGGAGGATCTCGCGGCATGGGAGTTGCGACTTGAAAAAGAAATGGAGTCTGTGTCCAGCATCACAAACAGAATGGAATTACTTCAAAGAAAATTCGAGAAATCCGCCACTAAGTTAACCGCAAACGAGGAAGAGAATATAAAACGCCTTCTAGATCTATTTAAGACTCTTGAGCCTGAGCAAATAGGAACCATCCTTGAACCAATGGCAGACGACAAGATAGCTAAAATTTTCAGGCTCCTCAAACCGGCAGAAGTCGGCCCTGTAGTTGAACTCTGGCTATCAAAAGGTGGAGAAAACGAAAAACGCATCCACGATATCCTCAAGACATACCAGGGTATTATACCTGAGGAGAATCTGCCTGAAAAGGAGTTGCCTCCACTCTGAAAGAATACCAGAACTTTCAACCATTGTGTTCGAACGTTAAAAATCAACGCACGAATCCATTCACCTACCTCGGTTGTACCTGCAACAATCGTTGCTCAACATTTCTACCAACATGCAAACATCTTTGATACAGGAGTCCCCAGGAACAGCCCATTCAAAAGCGACTCGCTCGTCACAGCATCAAAAGGAAGACAGAACCGAGGACTCTTTTCGAGACAGGTTCAATGCTGAACTTTACAACAAGGATGGGGTGGTCAACAAATCACCAGATAAAATATCCAAAGAACTGGAGGAGGCTGCATGGTTGAGTGGAGCCTCCTCCGGATCTGCCCCTCCTTCACCTGAGAACAATTTCAAATCCGGTGAGTCTGCTGATCCTGAGGTTCTAAATCGTGCTAGTAAGGAATCACATTCCTCAAGGTCAGCATCAAAAGTTTCAACGGAAGATTCAGATTCCCAGACCTCAGGTTCCAAAGAAAAAGCCGAAAGTAAGGATATAAAAAGTAACGCTGGATCCAGGGAACAAACACAAAGCGGCAAGAATATCTCCAATGACGAAAAACCCGCTCAGAGGGGGGCAAATATTACCCCTCGACCTGTTTTGGATGGTAAAAACCCTCTATCCCATGGATCAGTAAAAGTATCTGAAAACATGCTGATGACCGCCAACAGCGCGGCTTCCAGTACTTCGCAGGCCATACCAACGCATCATGGCACGGCGCATGCTTCGTCCAATTCGAGATCGAAAGAATCGGTTCATACCCAGAAGTTGAGTCAACAGAGAAACATGTCTACCAATCACACAAAGCAGCCTGTGAACGCCAAGGAAGAGGCGATACTCAACGGTCCGGGTAAATTGATTCGTCCGGTCATGGCAGGTAATGGCTCGGAGGAATCCATGTCCTTTGGTGGTTCCTTTTCCGACGGCAAACAGCAGGAAAATACCGTTTTTCTCGATAAGGATGCTGGAATTAACACTCAGATACAGTCTTTTGCGAAAACATCAATCGAGGGCCCTTCCAAATCATCTACCATGGTGGAGTCCATTCAAAGGATCCAATCCATGGTTGAGGATCAAGTCGTGGTCTTGAAGAGTGCACCCGGTCAATCGATGCAAGTGATGATCAGACCTGATGCCAACATGGCGTTGACGCTGACGTTGCAACAAAGCGAATCCAACATTTTGGTTGCAGCAAAAATGGATCAGTCAACGGCAAACTTACTAAAGCCGCACTGGGAGGAAATCCAACGAGAATTGTCACAACAAGGTATTCGACTTGGGGATCCCGAATTAGGCTCGCATCAGGAATCGTCCGCCCATCAAGGCGACAAACGAGGACAAGCGGATGATAGCAATCAACACATTTTCGCTAGTCAAAGACAGAAATCAGCTTTCAAAGACAAAACACCTGAAGGGATATTGCACAAGCCAGAGACCATCATCGATGACATCGATGGCTCCCTCGTTTCATGGGCATAAAAGCATTCAATTTTTTCATTTAAATCATAAACAATGAACACCATCACATCAAACCCAACGGCAGCAGCCAACGGACAGTTTGGAGACCTATCAGGGGTTACCAACGGGCTGC
The DNA here is from genome assembly GCA_040264395.1 of Verrucomicrobiota bacterium. Classification (GTDB taxonomy): domain Bacteria; phylum Verrucomicrobiota; class Verrucomicrobiia; order Limisphaerales; family AAA164-E04; genus AAA164-E04. The sequence goes on along the minus strand of JBDQII010000202.1, from coordinate 5,381 downwards.
ATGATGTAAATCAGGATGATTTCTTTAAGCTATTAACGGTCGAACTTTCTTCTCAAGATCCTCTCGAACCTAAAAAGGATTCTGAGTTTCTTGCGCAGGTCATGCAAATCTCAAGCCTGGAACAGGCAAGAGCCATGCAATCGGATCTTGCAGCCATGAGACACGAACAACAGGTCATCCAGGCCAACAGTATGTTGGGCCGTGAAGTCAACTTCGGAGAAGCGGTTGATGGAACAGTCTCTGCAGTGAAATTCCAGGATGGGCGCCCCATGATTGAGGTCGATGGGGATCTCTATGATTTGGAGCAACTACTATCTATCAATTTACCAGCGGAAAATGTCATGCCCACGGAAGGGTATCGTAATATAATCAACCCCATGATCAAACAGGTTCAACACGATGCTTAACTCACTCAATGCCGGGGTCAGTGGACTTCAACAATTCCAGGGCCAAATCGATCTTATCGGTAACAACATCGCAAACGTCAATACCAGCGGCTACAAAAGTGCTCGACTCAATTTTGAAGATACATTTGGGCAGGCGATGGTCAATGGAGGCAGCAATGTTGTTGCTTCAAATTTTGGAAGCGGTGTGGCCAGCGGAGGCATCTCAACTTCTTTTTCAGCAGGTGGCTTGACGACAACATCAAGCGCCAGCGACGTGGCCGTAAGAGATGGAGATGGCTTCTTCATGGTCAAGGATCCAATCAATGATAAAGAATTTGCAACGCGCGTAGGAAATTTCAAGGTAGACAGCGAAGGATTCCTGACAACGAACCAGGGATTGCGTGTTCAGGGCTTATTGGGCGAAGGGAATCAAGGTGCGGGTGATTTGAAATTCAGAGATGATCTGACCATACGTGGCGCATTCGAACCAGGGAATGCATCTTTTGTAGGTGCTGAAATCGAAAGGGACGGGACAATCAGAATGCATTTTGATGACCAAAGAAGCTACAAGGGCGGCCAAATCCTTTTGCAACAATTCGGAGCACCTCAAGAGCTAAGCAAACAAGGAGGCAACCTTTATGGAAACCTTCAGGCAGCAGCGCCTGTAGATAGTGCGGGACAACCTTTTGGTTGGCAGCCCGGCACCGGAAGCGTTGGAATGCTTCAATCACGAGCAATTGAGTCATCCAATGTGGATCTTACTGGTGAATTTTCATCACTCATCATGGCTCAGCGCGCTTTTCAGGCAAATGCACGCATGATTTCTACCAGTGATGAACTGTTGCAGGAACTGGTGAACCTGACGCGCTAATTTTTAATCCAAAAACAGCTTACCATCATGGCAGACAAGGCATCTGAAAACGAAAAAGAGGAGAGTAAGAAACCGGCGGGTTCAATGCTTCCCATGATCATCATGCTGGTCGCGATGCCGTTAACGGCCTGGTTGACGACTACGATACTGATCATTCCCCAAATGCAGCAAAAACTGAACCCCACCGAGGCTGGAGAAAGCAGTGACAAAGAGTCTGTTTCGGCTGAGTCTGGTGAAGATAAAAAAGGTTCCGAAGGCAAGGATGGAAAAGCTGCAGAGGAAAATGTTCTTTCAGTGAATAAAGTCCGGGTAAATGTCAAAAACACCAATGGAAGCCGCTTCCTTTACGTTTCTTATCTCATGAAAGGTAAGGATACTAAATTTAAGACAGTGATGGAGAGCGAAGAGAAAAAGGCCATGATTCGCGACACAGCACTCGGCATTCTCATGTCTTTCGACATTGTGGATCTAGGGCAGAGAGAAACCAAAGACCGTGCAGCGACTCAAATGGTTACCGCATTTAACGATGCCCTTCGTGGCGATTTTATTGAGGAAATCTTTTTCACGGAATGGACGGTCCAGTAGTCCGATCCGATACTTTTTAAACTTAAGATAACACTCTGATATCATGGATGAAACATCAGTCAATCACGAGCAGGCCGCTGACCAGAAAGACATTACTATCATTGGTAAAGGTGGCGCCAGTCATACCTCCAGCTCTGGTAATGTCACTGCCTTTGATTTTGATGGAACATCGTGCCTTACGCCACAGGAGATGCGTAAATTAAAACAAATTCATGAAGATTTTGTTTCCAGTTTAACAGCAAGATTGAGTCTGTTTCTGAGAATCGAGATTGACATGCATTTGGGGGGTCTGGAATCAACTAAGATGCGCAACGGACTCAATGAAATGGGTGAAAACACTCATTTGTCTCTGGTTCGAATGGCACCTCTGCGTGGTCACACGATTGTCGAATTACCCATTCCTCTGTCGTTATCAATTGTAGACCGATTAATGGGAGGGCCAGCACAGCTACAAGATAACAGCGGTAAATTAAATGATGTTGAAATTGCTCTTCTCGATGATGTCATCAATATCGTCATCTCAGAATGGGCCAATATGTGGGCTCACCTCACGCCGATCCAACCGTCGATTGTCAGTCACGAATCAAACCCAAAATACCTTTCATCATCTTCATTGAATTCGTCAGCCCTGCAACTCAACATCGAAACTACGATGGGGGATTGCAAAGAGCCGATTCGGATCATTATTCCTCATCTAACACTCGAACCGTTGGTGGGAGCCTTGAGCAAGATGGACTTTGGTGACGATGAGGGAAAGTCAAACAGCCAGATCCAGGCTCCAAACTGGTGTGATCGTTTTGACTCTGTGCAAGTGCACTTGTCCACATCTTGTCGCGGGCCGAAGATTAGCCTCAAGGAGATGTCCAACCTTAGATCCGGTCAGTTCCTGCCCTTCAATTCATCTTTCTTTGATACAGCTGTTTTGAAGGTAGCAGGCAAAGAAGCTTTCAAAGGCAGCATCGGCAAAATAAACAAAAAGTGGGCGTTCAAAATCACACAGAACTTAGAAAAATAAACAAGGATTGTTATGGCTGAAGCAGACGAACAAAAGGAATCACCACGAAATCTGGAAATGCTCTATAATGTTCCAGTTGAATTATCTGTTGAACTCGGTTCATGCATGATGCCCATGAAAAGCGTATTGGAACTTACTCCGGGTAAAGTGGTGCAATTGGACAAAGAGGCTGACAAACCCGCCGATTTATATGTGAACGACAAGCTTGTGGCTCAGGGAGAGGTTGTGGTCGTGGACAATTGTTTTGGCATCAAGATCACTAAGTTGTTCTGATCATGGTTCGTCACACTCAATTCCTTGTGTTCTTTGCATTCCTGTTCCTTTGTTGGAATGGAGCTGCACTGTCGCAGGGGGCTGATCAAGCTGTCTCCGATGCAGTAAAAATACGGGAGGGTATGGACTTGAAATCATCAAACGACATGCTGGCAGCCTGGTTGCGCATGTTCGGAGCTTTGATCACGGTTCTGGGAATATTCTTCATAGGTGTTTTCATGTTTCGCAAGTATGGAGGAGCCCTCCAGAACAAAACTTCACAAGGACATCTGAAAGTACTCGAGTATCGCACGCTGAACCAGAAAAACTCCGTTTATGTCCTCGACTATCAGGGCGAACGTTTCCTCATTGCCACGTGTCAGCAAGGATCACCTGTTTTGACTCCTATCCGAATGGAAACTAAAAACGAGCAGACCTTGAATCTTCAAGATGATGATTTTAAGGATGAGATTCGGAAGGCTATGAATGAGCCGACTTGATTTCATGCTTAGATCAAAACAGAGCCCAAGTATCTGCTTTGTTCGCTGGATCTTGATCGTTTTCTTCTGCCTTGGTGCCGTGCAGTTTCATGCGGAGGCACAAACTACCGGAGGAACATTGCCATTCAGTTTGAACCTTGGCATCAATCCGGCGGGCGATCCAGCAGATGTAGATACGGGCATCCAGATTTTGTTCGTCATCACCCTCCTCGCCTTGACTCCATCAATTGTTTTGTTGATGACGAGTTTCACACGGATCGTGATCGTATTGTCGTTCATCCGTTCAGCACTGTCTCTACAAGGCGCACCTTCTAATCAGATCATTATTGGTTTAGCTTTTTTCATGAGCTTGTTTGTGATGGCACCCACCTGGGCAAAAATCCAAACAACTGCGGTAGATCCATACTCGGCTGAGCAAATTACAGGGCCAGAAGCCCTTGATAATGCGTCCACCGCAATCAAGGAATTCATGCTCAAGCAGACTCGGCCTCAGGATATGGAGCTTTTTGTGACCATGGCGCGGATTCAGGCATCCAGTGCCATGCAGCTCCCCTTGAACGTCGTCATACCAGCTTTTATTCTCAGCGAACTTAAAACGGCATTTCAGATTGGGTTTCTGATATTCATGCCGTTCATCATGATTGATTTAATAGTGGCAACCGTACTCATGGGCATGGGTATGATGATGATGCCACCAGTAACCATTTCTCTTCCACTGAAAATCCTCTTGTTTGTGCTAGTGGATGGCTGGAACCTGATCGTTCAGTCCCTGTTGGAAAGTTTTGCCGCTTAACCTATTTAGAAAGTGAAACAATGAACCCTGATTTTGCAGTTGAACTCATTCGATTGATGCTCCTCAAAGCCACTCAGTTAGCAGCACCCATTCTTGTAACAGGCATGACTATTGGCACCAGCGTCAGTGTTTTTCAGACGGTTACCTCCGTGCAGGAGCAAACACTCAGCTTTTTACCAAAAACAATGGGCATTGCTGCTTTCATTATCGTGGCTTCACCTTGGATTCTAAGAACGATGATTGAGTATACTCGCTGGATGATTCAACTTGCCCCTCAAATGGTGGGGTAGAAAAATTTTCCCCCTATTCGTGCGTAACCGGCCTTGAAAGGCCGGTTTTTCTGTGTGGTACGCTTGCTGCTTAAGGGTGAATCGTAGTGATATCGGCATATTTTACCACATGGCTTTTAGTAATGATGCGAACTTCCGCTCTTTTTGCGACAGTTCCTGCATTCTCGATGCCTAACGTACCGATCAAAATTAGAATAGCGCTCGGTGCGCTGACTGCTTTCTTTGTTTCATCTGCTCAACCTGCGGTTTCAGTGGATGGCTGGCCTTTCTTACAAGTCTTGATCCTGATGACAAGCGAAGTGCTTGTAGGAATCCTTCTGGGGTTTGTTTCACGCCTGTTTTTTTATGCTCTGGATATCGGGGGAGCTGTTATTGCCACAGGAATCGGATTAATGATGCCAATGGATGTCAATCCATTCCAGGCCAACCAATCTACCATCCCTACAAACATCCTTTATCAGTTGGCCATCATGATTTTTTTTACGACGGATATGCACCATTGGTTTTTCGCCGGGCTATCCAAAAGTTTTGAGGTACTTCCAATGGGTCAGGCCAATTTTGGAGGAGGTATGATAAAGACCCTTATTCCAATGACCGCCGGCGTCTTTTCCGTTGGAATCATGATTGCAGGCCCCATCATGACTGTTTCGTTCATTCTGCTGCTTCTCTTTTCTTTTCTTGGGCGAGCT
>JBDQII010000201.1:0-9089 GCA_040264395.1 Verrucomicrobiota bacterium | reverse complement strand
TTGCTTGGTTCAAGTTGTGTCCCTTTGGGGAAGTTGTATTCTATGCCATCCCGCAACTTCCATCCATCAAGCTGAACAGGTTTTGATCCTTTGTTGAGTAGCTCAATGAATTCAAGATCATCCTGGTCGAAGGCAGGCGCATACATAATTTCATTAATAATAATGTCTGATTGAAAACCAAGCTGGTTGAGTGAACCCAAAGAGTGACGATTGCTTGTGAACCATTCGTGCTGGTCCAAGACTGTCCTTTGACATGACTTGCCTGATTGAATACGTACTGAAACCGCATCCAGAACTTCTCCGTTAGTTTGATCCAGAAGAAATAACTTCAAACGTTTTTTGTCCTCGGGGAACCCTTTGAAATCGACAACAGTCAACGCATCAGGCGCTATATGTCCGTTCAGCGATTGGGCCTGATCCAGCTTGGATTGGTGTGCCAGAGCAAGACCTGAAAGGGAAATGGCATGCGCATGTGAATGAGATAATTCCACGGACAGCATTTGTCCTCTGTCAGGGAATACTATTTCACTGATATGGATTTTGCCTTTCATTGGTTTCGAGCCCAGTTCGTTTGTAATCGACTCGATAGCTTCTATCTTCCAAATATTTCGGGTGGAGTTGAACAGTCTCTGCTTAAAACCAGTTTTTGGTAATCTAACGGGAATTTTTCGCGCAGATATTCGTTCATTCGATTTCGAAATCGAAATATCAGCTCGTAGTGAAATGTTTCTATCGAGTGAAATTTTTTTTTGTTCTCTTGGTTTCAGCATGACTGAAGGAAAACTTGCGATAGTGCGCATGGTTTGATTCGGATTATTTGCTGCGATGATCGTGTAGTCTGCCAATTGCTCATTGATGCCTGAGGTGTTTTCAATGATCACGTATGCCTCGGAGTTTTGGGCTATCCCCAATTCGACGATGTTCAATGGGAGAGGTGTATTCCGAGTGATAGCCCATACCTCAGCACCAAAAACTAAATCAGAACTCGTGTTGTCAGCTTGATGCACGGCCACTGCGATTATGTTTTTTCCCTGCTTCAGTTGAGTTTCATCTATCCTGATGACATTTTCTTCCAGCACGGCGTCTTCAACGAATTCAATCGCCATGGCATCATGCTTGTTTTGATTGCGGTTCCCGGACATGCGACTCGAATCAATTTCCTTACCGTTGAGGTAATAAACGGCGCCATCATTCACCACCTGATTGACTTCCAGATAGCTATCCGTGATGGGTGTGCTCATGTTGAATTGTGTCCTGAAATAATAAGATAAGGGGCCTTTTGAAAGATGGGTTCGAATGCCCGTAGCTGGGAGTATATCGCCTTCAAATCCAAGTAATCCCTCTCCAATACTCCAGGAGCTATCATCAAAATTAGGTGCCATCCAATTTTGGTCTAACTCTGAATGACCTTCATGATAACGCCATGCAGCATTCATGGGAATCAGCAACTCCCGGTTCAATTTGGTTTCTCTGGTTTGTATCTGGAACTGGAGATCTTCCTCTGGAAATGAGGCAAGTCCGGGACTTCCTCCTGGTTTTGAGCTGGCTTTCCAGTTGGACCAATGGTTCACGGTTTTGTCCGAATGTTTAATGACGATACTATAGCCTGCACTCGCTGATTCGATAGGCCAGGGTGGATCATTGTCATAATTCAACTGACATAATGCGATATTGTTCCTGTCCGATAATACTAATTCTTCACTTCCACGATCAATCTTCCCTTTCCAGGGGCCCCATATTCTGATTTCGCTCGGGATTTGGTATTGTGCACGAAATTCATCCGGCTCGGCTTCCGTGATCAAGAAACGTTCAAAAGGCTTAATGAAGCTAGAACCTGCATTGAACCGATCAAAAGGCGGGAAACTATATTCAAGGGCTTTTCCATTCAACATCCACTCTGCGCAATCAAAGGGAGTTGCCGTTAAATTGACACATTCAATCCAGGCTGAATTGTTCTCCTGCCTGGGGTGGTACATAACTTCGGTGAAGATGATTTGATCAGCTTCAACTGGACAAAATGAAATAATCCATGCCAGGCACTGTATCCAAATTCGCAAAAACTTTGAAAACGAATGATGAACCACATGTAATAATCCTTCGTTCATTGCATCGTTCTGCATACCTGATGGCTAAGTCATTATTTCAAGCTGTCTTTTTCGGGGTATGACAGAACGGTTTCTTATTTGAAAGCGGCATCAATGACAAACTGATGGCAACAATGAGATTCGCAAGCAAACCAAACAGTCCGTGGTGGAATCCGGTGGATTGAATCCATTCATTGCTATACAGGCCGAAAGTGACACAAAGCCCGGTGATCAGTCCCCAAAAAACTGCGTTACCGTGTAAACGTTTCCAATGCATGCCTAGCATGAAACCGGGAGCAAGTTGTACGAGCATATCGAATTTCAAATCGAGCAACTTCACCAGAGTAGGTTTGCTCGATAGTGAATTAAGGTAAATGGCAAAGCCCGCCAGTATTCCAACTACCAGCCATGAAAGCCATTTCCCCATGAAAGTCAGTTGTGATTCCGTGGCTTTTGGATTGATGAACCGTAGATAAAGGTCTTTTGTGGTCATCGACGAGATGGTCAGCATGCATGAATCTGCTGTGGACATCAAAGCACCCAATATGGCCGAAAAGAGGATGACAACCAGCCAGTATCCAAGTGTTGAAGATTGTTGCACTTCCCTGCAAATGATGGTGAGAATGCGATCGGTTTGCGAGCCATCAAGCCCCTGGAAATGAGCTGCACCTGTAACTCCGACCATCACTGCTATCCATGAAGTCATCAATGGGAGAAATACCATTGCAATCAGACTGTTCCGGAGCACTTTGGTCGATCTTGCAGCATAAATTCTTTGCACTGCCTGCGGGTAAAGCGAGGCTCCCAGTCCAAATATCAGGATGTAGCTCAACCATCTTCTGCTTCCCAGAGGATCGGGTGGAAGAACCTTGATGCGATCGGCATTTGAACTGTTGAAAAGTTTCTGGGTGGTTTCAGCAATACCTCCAAATTGTGTCCAGATAAGAAAAATTAAAATACTAAATCCAATCATCAGGATCACGCCTTGAAGGACATCCGTCCAGGCAACGGCTCGAAATCCTCCCATCGTTTCATAGACCAGCATGATTCCAGCCAATAACACAACTCCCACGATATAGGCCGTTTCTGGTGGCATGGTCGTCAATCCCTGCAATGCGCGACCCATTGCCATCAATTGTGCCAGCAAGTAGTTTCCCAGAGCGAGAATCATGAGGATTGGGGCAACTATATTGATTCCACGATGCTGGTATCGATGATTCAGAAAGTCATTTGGAGTGATAAATTGATGCTTGCGACTGAGGCGATGCAATCCCGGCGCGAATAGCAGATATCCGACGATGATAGCCGTCATGAAATGCACCGAGGTGATCCAGGAAAAGCCTACACGATAAGCTTTACCGCTGAACCCAAACATTGTGTTTCCGCTGTATTGTGTCGCGTAAAGTGTGAGCAGAAGGACGACCATACCGACACCTTTACCCCCAAGATAAAAGTCTCGCAGCGAATTGTCTTTTTTGGCGCGACCTCCAAGCCAGCCAATGAAAAGCAGGCCCATGAGGTAGCACACCAGGAAAGTGATACCTCCCCAGCCGAATGGCATCACGCTCTCATTCATGAGTGGTTTTTTTCGCTGACAGGAAGATCATTTTCGACAGACTCCAGTGGCCATCTAGTCATCAGTAACCAAGCAGTGAAGCAAGACGCGACAAATGACGCAGCAAGCGAGCACAGTGTCCAAGTAGGCAATCCAAACAGGGTGCCTTCATATTGAGCTGGCCAATACCATGGGATACCCACGACTATCAATATTGAGTAGACAACCCATATCCACCACGATAAAAAACGACGTTCGCCAGACAAGTCAATGCCGGTTGAGCTGGGGGTAGATTCTGCTAACATGCCAGGCCTTGCCATCTCTCGTTTCGGAATCGTAATGAATCTATTGTTATTTGACCGTTGGCTCAGAGAAATCGGTATCAGAATTGTCGAGGTCTAATTCCTTGATCCAGATGTTGCGATAACGTACATCGTGTCCTTCGCATTGAAGTTTCAACCCACCAGGACGATCAGTGATACCTAATCCTCCATTGTTGCCTCCATCGATACCGGAATTTTTCCCGCCCCAGACTTTGTTGATTGGAAAGTTGGTGTGAACTTTCTTTCCATTGAAATAAGCGGTGACATGAGCTTTTTCGGTGCGTTTGCCATCTTGAAAACGGGCTGCTCTGAAAGTGAAATCGTAAGCATTCCATTTACCCAACCCATTGTAGGCATGATAAGGAGATTCACTTTCATTGATGACAGCTCCCATACCATGTTTTGTTTTATCACCATCTAGAACTTGAATTTCATATCGGTTCTGAAGGTAAACTCCACTGTTACCTCCCTTATTTGGGATAAGGAATTCGACGTGTAATCGAAAGTCCTTGAATTTTTGTTTGGTAACAATGTCGGCTGCACCGTAAATGCCACCTGCTGCAGCGGGATCATCCGTCATGACTGCTGTCCCACTGTCCACCGGATCATCCACAATCTTCCACTTGATGGGGAGTGAGGATGCGAAACGCGGCCCCTTCCAGTAGGTCCATTTTTCGTCGAGCATTTCTCTGCTGCCATCAAAGAGCATTTTCGCTCCCTGCAAAGGATCAGCGCCGACGCCGACTTCCGCTTTCAATGTTGTATTAACAAGTAACAACGAAAGGCAGATGCCTGACGTCCACAGGTGGGTTGATTTTCTTTTCATGATTAGACCACGGGCCATTGTTCAAGTCCCGATCATTACCGCGAACAAGCTATTCAGCAAGAAAGATTCCCTAGCTTAAAAGTCGCCTCTGAGCACCATAGCCTGGAAAAATTTCGAGGTTCCGTCGGATGCTGCCCTCATTCCGGGGTCGCCGTATAATTCAAATCCTTTTTTGAAATGTTCATTGATGGATTGCTCCAGATCATTGGAGTTTTCAGATACGATGAGTTTATATTTTTGAATGCGATGGGACATAATCTTGTATTTTGAGTTAGAAGTGAACAGGCCTTGATGGTCCTCAGGATAGATCTTTACCTCCTTATCGCTACCGCATAACGTCCTACTTTACACTGAACCGAGATCATTCCAGATTGGCCAGATAGTCTATTACTTGTTGGAACGATTTAAATCATGGATTTAAAAAGCCAAAAAATCAAGATTTCAATATCCCTGTTTCTCTTTGATGTTCTTTGTCATTTGCGACGCATGAAATCAGGCTCTTTTCTCGCTCAGGATGTGGGGTTGGTGTGCTTAGCCCTTCTTATTTCTGGTTGCGAGGATAATTTGGAGAAGATTGAACCGGTAAACGTGTCCCTTAAACCGCAAAAGGCACCAGAGGGAATTGATTTTGAATCCCAGCGTGAAACACTCGAAAGTGCTTCTTTAGCAGGTGAAATGATGGCGGAATCTTACGGACGATGGATGGAGGCTATTTGGGATGATGTCAAAGCCAGTGAAGATAAACTAGGTGCCTTCAGTAAGCTGAAATTCATCTCAATGCAATGGGGACAATGGAGTGATCAAAGACGCATTGATCATGACATTGGACTTCATGATCTCCAGCCATCTTCAAAAAGATGGTCACTCGATGAATGGCGTTCATGGTTGAAGGAGATCAAATCAGCCGGCATTGAGCTGGAGCAAATGCAATGGCGTCATGTGGGTTTCATGGCCCATGATGACCGCTACTCAAGTCCTGTTTCCAAATTTACATTTGAGTTTCATGCCAAACGAGGTGACCCGGCAACCCGATGGATCCTCAGGGGAGGCATGAATATTATTTGGTACTCCGGTCGAAAAAGTAATGTATTTTCTGGAGTAAAGCACATCGAAGTTACCGAAGCGACCCTCCTGCAACGAGATGGCCTTCCACCATTTGAGCATGTTGTGGCAGCTGATGTTTCTCCCGCAGATCAGGATCTCGTTCTAGAACCTAATTTGCAAGTGCTCGATCTTGATGGTGATTTTTCGCCTGAGATCATTCTATCGAGAATCAATCGTGTGTTCTGGAATCAGGGCAGCGGGCGTTTTCGAACTGGCTCCTTGCTGGAATTTCCTTTAGCGCAATTTCACCAAGGGATTGTGGCGGATTTTTCCGGAAATGCATTGCTGGATTTTCTGGCCGTGACAACGGAGGGCCTCGCTTTGTATGAGGGCGATGGCAAGGGAGCCTTCCCCAAGGCGCCTCGCAGGCAGGATTTATTCAATGGACAACTCATCAATCCATTCGTTTTGACATCGGGAGATATTGACGGCGATTCAGATTTGGATGTTTGGTTGGGGCAATACAAAGTCCCTTATCAGGACGGTCAAATGCCTTCGCCGTTTTTTGATGCCAATGACGGCCATCCGGCTTTTTTACTTCTAAATGAAGGGAATGGGACATTTTCGGATGCTACAACTGAGGCTGGGTTGAAGTCGAAACGATTCCGTCGAACATACAGTGCCTCACTCGTGGATCTTGATCACGACTTAGATTTGGACTTGGCTGTCGTCAGCGATTTTTCGGGTGTTGATTTTTATCGGAATGATGGCTCCGGACATTTTGAAGATGTCACGACTGACTGGGGAGGAAACCGGTATGGATTTGGGATGGCACATTTGCTGGGCGATTGGAATCTGGATCAACGCTTGGATCTGTTGATGATTGGGATGCATTCTGCGGCAGCAGAGCGCATGGCGACACTTGGTATTCGAACGTTTGCAAATGCGATGGATCCCTCAGGGATGCGACAAGCCATGTCCTACGGGAATAGAATTTTCTGGGGAAATGAAAAGGGAGTGCAGCAAGTGGCAGGATTGAGTCCGATGCGCCAAACTGGGTGGTCCTGGGGGGCGGCTAATATTGATTTTGATCTCGATGGAGATCAAGATGTTTACATTGTGAATGGACACATCACGGGAGCGCGGACTTATGACTATGAATCCGAATTCTGGAGGGAAGATCTTTCTATTGGAAGCTCCCGCGAGGATCATGGACTTAGCGAATATTTTGAATCCAAACAACTCCGATACCAGCAGGCAGGGGCTTCCTATGGAGGCAACGAACGTAATCAATTTTTTCTGAATCTCAACGGAAAGGAATGGGTAGAGGTAGCCTACCTGTTTGGATTGGCGATGCCTGAAGATTGCCGCAATGTGGTTGCGGCGGATTTTGATGGGAATGGATTGCCTGACCTTGCTGTGACGACTTTCGAGCTTTGGCCTGATGAACGACAAGTGATGCACCTCTTTCCAAACTTTCATAAAACCAAGAATCATTGGATAGGTTTTAAACTGCGCGAATCCAAGGATTGGCCGCCCCTGATGGGGGCGCAATTACAGATTAAATATCAAAACAAGACATTGACTCGTCCGATAATCACCGGCGACGGCTACCGGTCCCAATCACCCTACCGATTTCATTTTGGGATTGGGCAAACGGATCAAATAGATGAAATGATCCTGCAATGGCCAGACGGAACCCGGTATTCATTTTCTCCCAGCGATATTGACCGCTACCATTTGGTTGAACCTGTTCGCAGATGATGAACTCAAGCTCTCAGACCTCAATCAATTCCCTCATTCTCTCCAGACCAGTTTTGAGAACGTCCTTAGGATCCTTTGCCCACAGGTCTGCATTAAATAGCTCGAGACTCATGGCCCCTTTGTATCCTTTATTGCGCAGAATGGATATTTCTGACTTCAGGTCAATGACACCGTCACCAATCATGACTCGATCGGGGTCCGTTTGTGTTTGCGCGGGTTTATCTGGATGCGCATCGTCGATGTGGTAATGACTGATCTTATCCACCGGGATTTGTTCTAGATCGTTCAATGTAGAGCCACTGTTCCAATTATGAAAAGCATCCAGAATCAGTGTGGCATCGGAGTCCCCTGATTGCTGGACGACATCCCAGGCCTGAGATAACTGATGAATGGATTTAAAAAAACTGATGTATTCAAAAGTAGGTTTGATTCCGGTTTCTCTGCCGATCTGCAGGAGGTCTGCATATCTTTCAGGAAGGGTGGAAATGTCGCATGCTTCGATTGGAGGGGTTGCTACGATGTAAGGGGCTCCGATGCGCGCGCCGAGTTCAAACCGTCTTTTGGCTTCGTCCATTACAAGTTTATACTCCCAACCGTGCATGTCTCCCCACTGCCTGATGGCGATGCAGCAAGGGACGATGAGCCCTTGATCATCAAGGGCTTTTTCAATATCGGAAATTTCACCCCCTTGACCAATGTGTTCGTAGAGATCATTTATCCACAATTCGATTCCATCGTAGCCAACTTCTCCAGCCAGACGGATTTTTTCCATTAATGGTTGAGGCTTGATAGTGCTGGTATTGAGGCAGAGTTTTGGATTCATTTCAAAGAATATGGATAATGAGTGTTTGGGATATTTTGATTAAAAGGGGCCAAGTCGGGGAGGCATTGGATCCATGGTGAAGACACTTGTGTCGAAGCACCATTTCAACAATCGCATTTTGCGGTCCTGTTCCCCGGGGCGATTCCAAAGGTTTTCAAACTCGTCGGGATCTTTTTCAAGATCGTATATTTCCCCTTCGTCCGTGCCGTGATAGGTAACGATCTTTTCAGTCTTGGAGCGTAACATGGTCCCATAGGAGTGGCGGTGTGTCCATGCATTGTAATATTCACTGAAGACAAAATCACGATGCTGATCAGGCGAGCTTTCACCTCGGCAAATATTCGTCAGGCTCTTTCCCTGAAATCCCTCATAGACTGGAATATTTGCGGCTTCGCAAAAGGTGGGGGCAAGATCAATTAGCTCCACTAGACCATCACATTGAATGCCTGATTCAAACCCCTCAGGCCAGTGCAAGATCAATGGGACGCGCAGTGCTTCCTCGTAAAAATGAGGACCTTTCAGATACAGCCCATGGTCGCCGAGCATTTCGCCATGGTCAGACATGAACACAAGCAGAGTTTTTTCAAGTTGTCCCGATTCTTCGAGGGCAGCAATGATACGCCCCAATTGATCATCAATAAGGGTAACCATGGCATAATATGCTGCAGTG